>CAINDZ010000322.1 GCA_903847545.1 uncultured bacterium
ACCGCCACGGCCGCGGCCCTCGCCGCGGCCCTCGCCGCCACGACCACCGCCGCGACCCTCGTCCCGACCGCCACGGCCCCCGCGGCCGCGCCCGGACGAGCCCTCGGCCGTCAGGTCGTGCGCGCGATGGTCGTCGTCGCGCCGACGGTCACGGCCGCCGCTGCGGCCGCCGCGCGTCGAGCGACGCTTGCTGACCAGCACCTTCGCCTGCCGCGCGCCGATGAAGCCCATGAGCCCGGCGCGGGGCTCCTCCAGCACCTTGATCTCGACTTCGTCCCGCCGCAGCCCCAGCTGCAGCAGGGCTTCGGACACCGCCAGGTCGACGGTCTTGCCCTTGGTTTCGATGGAATCACTCATGCGGTTGCCACGCCTCCGACTTTGGGGGTCGTCCTGTGGATCTGCCAGCTCTGGTAGGCCTGCATCACGTTGTTGATGAGCCAGTACAGCGTCAGTCCGGACGGCACGTTGTAGAAGAACACGATCATGAGCACCGGCATCATGGCGTTCATCGCTGCCATCTGGCCGCCGCCGGTGTTCGGGGTGAACTTGGTCTGGACGTACATCGCGATGCCCATCAGCAGGGGCAGCACGTTGAAGTCCGCGCCGAGGAAGGGCAGCGCGAACGGCAGGGCGAACAGGGCATCGGGCTGGGACAGGTCATGGATCCAGCCGAAGAACGGCTGGCCGCGCAGCGACACGGAGACGCTGAACGCCTGGTAGAGCGCGATGAACACCGGGGACTGGACCAGCAGCGGCAGGCAGCCGGACAGGGGATTGATCTTCTCCTCCTGGTACAGCTTCAGCGTCGCCTGGTTCAGCTTCTCCTTGTCGTTCTTGTACTTCTCCTGCAGGGCCTTCATTTTCGGCTGAAGCTCCTGCATCTTGCGCATGGACTCGGTGGACTTCTTCGTCAACGGGTAGAACATCAGCTTCGTCAGCACGGCGAAGATGATGATGATCACCCCGTAGTTCGGCACCACCTTGTGCATGAGTTCCATGCCCCAGAGCACGAGCGTCGTGAGCGGCCGGGCCCAGCGCATCCACGACGGGACGTTCAGGCCGATCGTCTTCTCGAGACCCTGGCTGTACGCGACGAGCAGTTCGGCCTGCTGGGGGCCGATGTAGAGGTCAAGGCCGGCCTCGCCGATGGCGGCGCCGTTGTCGCGACGAGCGGGAAGCTCGATGGCCCAGGTCTGGACCAGGTGAGCCTGGTCGCCGCCGAGCCGGACGGTTGCCTCGACCGGTCCCCCCTGCCCGCGGGGGACGATGCCGATGACGGTGAAATAGCGGTCCTGCAGGCCCGCGAAGCGCACCGAGCCCCGCCACTGCCCGGTGACCTTCTCCACGTTCTTGCGGAGCGACTCGCGCTTGAACGTGTGCGTGTCCTCGCCGAGGGCCGCGAACGAGAGCAGGTTCGGCCGCTCCTGCTTCTCGAGCCGCTCGATCTGCGCGATGCCCTTGTTCCACCCGAACGTGATGGCGTCGGCCGGGCCGGTCTGCAGCAGCATGGCCCCGGCCGCCGTCGCCTCGCCGCCCAGGCGGATGTCGACGTGCACGCCGTACGTGGCCGGGTCGAACGTGAAGACCTTGGCCACCTCCAGCCCGCCGCGCGTCAGCCCGCGCAGCACGACCTGCTGCTTCTGGCCGCCGGCCGCCAGGCTCACCTCGGTGCGATCGGCCGTGAACGGGAACGTCGCCAGGTCGAGCTTGGCCTCGCGGAACGTGACCTGGTCGGCGCCGGCGAACGGCACCTCCTGCGGCACGACCTGCACCGGCCCCCCACGCCAGCTCTTGTGCTTGAGCAGCTCCCAGCCCACGACCGCGCCGCCGCGCGTGTCGATGCGCGCGCGGTACAGCGGCGTCGTCACGGTGACGATGGCCGGCGCCGACGTCGACGGCGCAGGCTCGAGCATCTGCGCGGTCGTCAGCGGCGCGGGCGGCAGCAGCGGGTCGACCTGCTGGCCGATGCCCGTCGCGGCCGCGGCCGGCGAGGCCTGCGGCGTTTCGGCCGTCGTGGTGGTGGTCGCAGGCGCGGTCGCCGTCGCCGCCGGCTTGACCGGTTGCGGGCGCGGGGGCGACAGCTTGTTCATCAGGAGGGGGTAGCCGATGATCAACAGGAAGATCAGCACGAAGCCGATGACCGGGCGCCTATCCATGGGCAATGTCTCCGTTGGTGAGGGAACAGCAGGCGTGCGTGTCGTGCGAGCCGGCGGCGTGCTTGTCGCCGCGCGGCGGCACGGGATCGAGGCCGCCCGGATGCCACGGATGGCAGCGGGCCAGCCTCCGCAACGTCAGCCACGCGCCGCGCACGAAGCCATGCGTGCGGAAGGCTTCCGCGCCGTAGGCCGAGCAGGACGGGTAAAAGCGGCAGGCGTTCGGAAGCAGCGGCGACAGGACGCGCCGATAGGCCAGGATCAGCAGGTATGGCAAACGCCACATACGGACCTGTGTGGTGCTTCGCCCTGGCAGGAAGTACAGGGACGGGCGTGGCGCACCGGTTAAGTGGCGAGACGGTGCCCGGCGGCGGCGAAGACGACGGCTGCGGACGCGATGGCGCGCAATCTCACGTCGTGTGATCGCCCAGCAGCCCGCGCAGCAGCGTGTCCAGCTCGTCCTGCACCTCAGGTGCGCCGGCCGCGAGGATGTTGCGGCGGGCGACGAGCACGACCCACAGGTTCTGCGGCGGCGCTGCGGCGCCCGTGTCGGGCGCGGCGGCAGGAACCAGCCTCTGCGACATGCCGCTCAGGTCGGCGGCGGCACCGAGCGTACCCTTGCGGAACGCTTCGCGCAACAACCGCTTGGCCCGGTTTCTCTGGACGGCGCCGCCGACCTTGCGGCTGGCGACGATGCCCCGGGCCGCCTCGGCGGCGGGCAATAGGTAAACCACCAAAAGGCGCCCCACGGACTTGGCGCCTTCGGCGTAGACCTTTTGGAACTCACTCTGTCGAGCCAGCGATCGCCAGGCGATGTTTCCGCTCATGATCACCCGCCTGCGTCGCTGCGCCGGCCGCAACAGGAGGACCGGGGCGAGACTGGGGCCAGGCTGGACTAGGCGGAAATGCGCTTGCGACCCTTGGCCCGGCGCCGGCTCAGCACCAGGCGGCCGCCACGGGTGGACATCCGCTTGCGGAAGCCATGCCGGCGGGAGCGCTTGGTGTGACTCGGTTGGAACGTCCGCTTCACGGATCTCTCCTTGGCTGCGGTCAGATGATGACAGCGGGGTATACTAGCCGCCGAGGGGTGCAGTGTCAAGGAAAACACCGGGTTATCCACAGGCCCAAAACAGCCCGCCCGCCCGGGAGGGCGCGGGGAGGGGGCGACAAAAATTTCGCCACGCCTCCAACCCGTTATCTTTTAAGGCCCTGCGCGGTCGGCCAAATTTCCGGAGAAAAATCTTGGTGGACCGCGAAAACGCATGCTAGCTTCGCCCACGGATGGGGAACAACTCAACAGGGCGGCACAACAAGTTATCCACAACGCTTGGTTTTTGTGGATAACTTTTTGTTCTGTCGGGCCGGGTGGTTCCTATCCTGTTTGGTGGCAACGGCTTCGCCGCTGGAGAGCCCTGTGGGTAATCTGGGTTTGCTGGCGCGATTCTGCCCCTCGGGGTGTGGGGAATCCATGTCCAATCTGGACGCCTACTGGCCCGAAATCCTGGATATCGTCCGCCAGAAGGTGGCCCAGCAGACCTTCAACACCTGGTTTGCGCCCCTGCAGCCCGAAAATTCGGGCAACGGGTCGCTCAAGGTGGCCTGCCCCAACCACTTCTTCATGGATTGGTTCAGCGAGCACCATCTGGGCGTCCTGAACGAGGCGGGCTCGTCCTGTTTCGGGCGCGAGGTGGCGTTCTCCCTGAAGATCCAGGACGGCGCCCCCAGCGAGCTGACCCCGCTGGCCCCCGAGCCGGAGGAGCGCCCGGCCGCCGGCCGGGTCGACGCCACCGGGGGGGTCCGGCCGGCCGCCACCGAGGCCGCCGTGCCCCGGGCCGCCCAGACGGTGAACCTGAACCCCGATTACACCTTCGCCAACTTCGTGGTGGGGTCGGGGACCGACATGGCGTTCGCGGCGGCCACCGCCGTCGCCCGCAACCCGGGCAGCCACTTCAACCCGCTGTTCATCCACGGCGGGGTCGGGCTGGGCAAGACGCACCTGATGCACGCGGTGGGCAACGCCATCGCCGACGCGCACCCGCAGCGCCGCATCGCGTACGTGACGGCCGAGAACTTCATGAACGACCTGATCGGGTCGATCCGCGACAACCGGACGCCCGACTTCAAGCTGAAGTACCGCAGCGTCGACGTGCTGCTGGTGGACGACGTGGCCTTCCTGGCCGGCAAGGAGTCCACGCAGGAAGAGTTCTTCCACACGTTCAACGCGCTGTACGACCTGAAGAAGCAGATCATCCTGACCAGCGATCGCTCCCCGAAGGAGATCACGACGCTGGAGGAGAGGCTGCGCTCGCGGTTCGAGTGGGGGCTCATCACCGACATCCAGCCGCCCAACCTCGAGACGCGCATGGCCATCCTGAAGAGGAAGGTCGAGTCCAACAACATCTACATCACCGACGAGGTGATCTCCTACATCGCGGAGAACATCACCGACAACATCCGACGCCTTGAGGGGGCGCTGATCAGGTTGCTTGCTTTCGCCAGTCTGACGGGCCGTGAAATCTCACTGGAAATGGCTTCTGAGGTCCTCTCCTCCTTTTTCCAGGGGAATTCTTCCGGGCCTGTGAAGATCGCCGACGTCATGAAGGTGGTGGCCGACGCCACCGACGTGACGTGCGATCAACTGAAGTCCAAACGACGCACCCAGGACCTGGCCCGGGCCCGTCAGATGGCGATGTACCTATCACGTGAGCTGACCGGCGCCTCCCTCAACCAAATCGGCCGCGCCTTCGGCGGCCGCGACCACTCGACCGTCGCGCATGCGTGCCAGAAGATCGGCAAGGATATGGGGGACGACCCGCGCTTCCGCGGGTTCGTGCTCGACCTGCAGGACAAGGTGCGCGGCCGGCGCAACTGACCGGCCGGCAGAAGATGGTCGTGAGCGTGAACAGCGCCGGCGCCGCAAGCGTCGGCGTTGTTCGTTTCGTGTGCGTCACGTGCGATCGTGCACAGTGTGCGCGGCGTGATGGCGTGCGCGCGAGGCCGGGGAAAACCTTGGATAACTTCGGGGATGTCCTTGGGAAAACCAGGGCACGGTCCGGGGTCAACCAGGGCGCGCGCGCGGGGTGGGGGAAAGGTGCCGACCTGTCCCGGCGCCATCCCGCAATTATCCCCGCCGGCGAGGGGCGCGAAACCGCCGGTTGCCGCCCGCCGGCAGGCCCCAGCGCTGGTTATCCCGGTTATCCACCACCCCTATATCTAGATCGACCTTTTATATAAATACCATGAATGAAGAGGTCTCCGGAGGGCGCGCGGAGGGGTGATCACACGCTTGCCTGCCTGCCTGCCATCGCCTATCATGGCCCTCCCCGAATGATGGCTGCCACACTCCCCGCGGAGGACGCGTCGTGAAGTTCGAAATCCAGCAGGAGGACCTGCAGAAGGCCCTCGATGTCATCGCCAACGTGGTCCCGAGCAAGACCACCCTGCCCATCCTCAGCTGCGTGCTGGTGGAGGCCACGAAGGAGAGCCTGACGCTCTCGGCGACGAACCTGGACATCTCGATCACGACCTCGACGACGAAGGCCAACGTCAAGGACCCGGGTCGTGTGGCGATCCCCGCGGTGAAGTTCGTGCCGTTCGTGCGCAGCCTGCGCCCGGGCGCGGTGACCATCGCGCAGAAGGGCGACCAGCTGACGCTGACCAGCGGCAAGTCGCGCCTGACCGAGAACACGATGAACGTCGCCGACTTCCCCGCGCTGAAGAAGCCCGAGGAGAAGGCCGCGCTGGCCATCCCCGCCGACACGCTCATCGACATGATCAACGAAACCGCCTACGCGGTGTCGCGTGACGAGACGCGGCCGGCGCTGATGGGCATCCTGTGGGAAGTGCGCGCCTCGTCGCTGACGATGGTGGCCACCGACGCCCACCGCCTGGCGCGCAGCGTCCGCCAGATGGAGTGGAAGGTCAGCGGCGACAAGAACCTGATCGTCGACACGAACGGCCTGCGGCAGATCCCGCGCATCGCGGCCGCCGCCCGTGACGAGGACGACGCGAACACCGACGTGAGCATCTTCGTCGGCGGCAGCCAACTGTCGTTCCGCGCCGGCAGCACCGTGCTGCAGGTGCGGCTGCTCGAGGGGCCCTTCCCCGACTACCAGGCCGTGCTGCCGAAGGACAACGACAAGCACGTCACCGTCGACAAGGCCGATTTCGCGCAGGCCATCCGCCGCGTCGCCATCACCGCCGACCGCGTCACCAGCCAGATCAAGCTGGGCATCGAGGCCGGCCACATGGAACTGACCGCGCGCGGCACCGAGGGCAGCACCTCCGAGGACGAGATCAGCGTCGCCTACCAGGGCGACCCGATCGAGATCGGCTTCAACTACAGCTACCTCCAGGACATCCTGAAGAACCTGCAGGCCGAGTCGGTCGTGCTCTCGCTGAAGGACGCCCAGAGCGCCGCGCTGCTGAAGCCCGTGCACGAGACGGGCGAGGAAATGGGCGTGCTCTGCCTGCTGATGCCGCTGCGGCTGGCCGGCGACTAGCTTCGAGGCCCGCGCGCAAGAAAACGGCCCCGCTGTCGCTGTGACGGCGGGGCCGCTTGTTTCCTGGCCGGCTTGTGTCGACGCGCGCGGGTGCGGACTTGCGCCGGCGCAAGTCAACGTCCCGCGATGCGCTTCCTAACGTCCCGTCATCTTCTCCAGCCGCTCCGGGTACCGTTCGCCCCCAATCGTGATCGCCGCCGCCGCGCGGTCGATCGCCTGCAGGTCGTCGTCGGTCAGCT
>CAINDZ010000323.1 GCA_903847545.1 uncultured bacterium
CACCGAGGGCGGCGGGTCGTCGCTGGCCAACCCGGCGGCGGGCCTGCTGCGGCTGTACGCGCGGCACCCGCGCATCGCCGTGACCGGCGCGCCGTGCGCGACCGCGGCCGACCTGCGGCTGCTGTACGGGTACGTCATGGAGCCCGCGTTTCGCCGCGGTTGCGCGCTGCGAATCCATGCCGACCGGCCGCTGGCGGCGCTGGCCGCTGCCGGCGACGCGTACCACGAGCCGGAATGGGGCTGCGCCTGCACGCTGGAGAGGCTGCTGTTCCTGGCGGATCGCTACGCGGCGGCGACGCCGGTGCCCGCGCCGGCGCCTGTCGCCGCATGGCGTCGCCTGGCGCGGCGGTTGTCGCGGCGCGCCGACGGTCCCCGGCTGGTCGCGCGGCTGGATCCCGAGCAGAACGCGGCGGTGGCGGCGGGCGACGGCGTGGTGCAGGTCATCGCCCCGGCGGGCTCGGGCAAGACGACGGTGCTGGTCGAGCGCGTGCGCGAGCTGTGCCGGCGCGGCACGCCGCCCGAACGCATCCTGTGCTCGACGTTCAACCGCGACGCCTGCGTGGAGATCGCCGCGCGCCTGGAGAAGGCGGGCATCCCCGGCATCGGCGTGCGCAGCTTCCACGGGATGGGGCTGCACATCCTGAAGTCCGAGGGCCGGCTGCGCGGCGGGCTGGGCGAGACCGACGAGGCGACGTGGCGCGACCTGGCCGAGGCGGCGTTCGCGGCGGCGGGGCCAGGCGCGCGGCGGCTGGACGTGGCGGCGGCGCAGAATGCGGTCAGCCTCTACAAGCTGAAGCTGATGGTCACGCCCGCGCAGGCGCTGGAGCGCGCGCAGGCGCGCCCCGAGGGCTCGCGCGCGCGCACGGCGGCGCGGCTGTACGCGATGTACGAGGAGCACCTGCGCCGGCACGACCGGCTCGACTTCGACGACCTCATCTTCAACGCCATCTCGCTGCTGCAGCAGGACGCGGCCGCGCGCGAGCGCTGGCAGGCGCGGTTCGAGCGCGTGCTGGTCGACGAGTACCAGGACATCGAGCCGGCGCAGGCGCTGCTGATCGGGCTGCTGGCGGCGCCGCACGACTCGCTGTTCTGCGTGGGTGACGAGGACCAGTGCATCTACGCGTGGCGGCGCGCCGCGGTGCAGCGCGTCATCGAGCTGGACCAGGCCTACCCGGGACTCGAGCGCTTTCCGCTGGTGCGCAACTACCGCTGCGGGCGGGACATCACGCACGCGTCGCGGCGGCTGATCCGGCACAACCGGCAGCGGTTCAGCAAGCCGCTGCACGCGGGCGTGCGCGAGCGCGGCACCATCCGCGTGTGGCCGCAGGCCGAGGCGCGGCAGCTGGCGCCGTTCACCGCGCAGCTGCTGGCCGGCCACGGGGACGGCGCGGGGTCGGTGGCGGTGCTGGCGCGCACGGGGCGGCTGCTCGAGGCGGTGGCCGCCGCCGGCGGCGAGGCGCTGGCCGCGCGCACGGCCGCGGGCGAGGTCGAGCTGGCGACCGTGCACGGCTCGAAGGGGCGCGAGTGGGAACGCGTCATCCTGGTCGGGGCCGACCAGGGACAGTTCCCCCTGGCGCGCACGCTGCGCCCGGGGGCCGGCGCGGGGGGCGGGCTGGAGGACGAGCGGCGCCTGTTCTATGTGGCCCTGACCCGGGCCCGGCGCCTGCTGGAGGTGGTGCACACGCGGGGGAAGGCGAGCCAGTTCCTGCGGGAGGCGGGGCTGGAAAGGGGGTGATCCCAGCAACGCGGTCGGGCATTAACTGCCGTGTTGGCTGCGGGTTGCCGGTTGTGAGAGAAGTGCTTCAGTATCAATCAATTGGCGTAATGTTAATATTCCAACAAACAAATGGAAGGGAGTTGTCATCGCGGCCCATAATCATCCGCAATCAACGCCGATGTCCCGCATCTCCCTCGCCCGGAGGTTTCCCATGTCCCGCGCCCTTCGTCGCTCGCTCGCCGCGACCGCGCTGCTGGCCGCCCTGTGCCTGGCGGCCGGGACGGCCGTGGCCCGGCCCACGATCCGCACCTCGTTCTTCAACGTCTACCCGGCGGCGGTCGGCTCGAAG
>CAINDZ010000324.1 GCA_903847545.1 uncultured bacterium
CAGGGGCACTGCCACCCGCGCCTGGTGAAGGTGATGAAGAAGCAGGCCGCGCGCGTGACGCTGACCAGCCGCGCGTTCCGCAACGACCAGCTGCCGTTCTTCTGCGAGGAAGTCTGCGCGCTGACCGGCTTCGCCAAGGTGCTGCCGATGAACTCGGGCGCCGAGGCCGTCGAGACGGCGCTGAAGGCCGCACGCAAGTGGGGCGAGAAGGTCAAGGGCATCGCGAAGGACAAGTGCGAGATCATCGTCTGCGCCGACAACTTCCACGGGCGCACGACGACCATCGTCTCGTTCTCGACCGACGAGCAGTACCGCGACGGTTTCGGCCCGTTCACGCCGGGATTCAAGATCATCCCCTACGGCGACGCGAAGGCGCTGGCTGCGGCGATCACGCCGAACACGGCCGCGTTCCTGGTCGAGCCCATCCAGGGCGAGGCCGGCATCAAGCTGCCGCCCGAGGGCTTCCTGAAGAAGGCCGAGAAGACCTGCCGCGACAACAACGTGCTGCTCATCTGCGACGAGATCCAGTCGGGCCTCGGCCGCACGGGCAAGCTGTTCGCGTTCCAGCACGAGGACGTCAAGCCGGACGCGGTCATCGTCGGCAAGGCGCTCAGCGGCGGCTTCTATCCCGTGTCGGCGTTCCTCTCGAGCGAGGAAGTGATGGGCGTCTTCAACCCCGGCGACCACGGCTCGACGTTCGGCGGCAACCCGCTGGGCATGGCCGTCTCGCGCGAGGCGATGAAGGTGCTCGTCGAGGAGAAGCTGGAGCAGAACAGCGCCGTGCTGGGCCCCTGGTTCATGGGCAAGCTGCAGGAGATGAAGTACAGGAGCATCAAGCAGGTGCGCGGCCGCGGGCTGTGGATCGGCGTGGTGCTCGACCGCCCGGCCCGGCCCTTCTGCGAGGCCCTGATGAAGGAGGGCATGCTCTGCAAGGAGACGCACGAGACCGTCATCCGGCTGGCGCCGCCCCTGAACATCACCAAGGCGGAGCTCAACATGGCGCTGCGGCGCATCGACAAGGTGTTCCGCAAGCTGGACAAGTAGCCATTTCGGGCGCCCGGACCCGGTGACAGCCGGGGCGGGCTTTGGTATCGTGGGGCCACGGCGGCCGCCGGTTCATCGGCGGCCGCGGCCTTTCCCGGCTGCCCCAAGGAGTGCCCGATGGCCCTGCCCTTCTCGCCCGCCCGCGGGCTTCGCTCCCCCTTCCTGGCCCTGATGCTGGCCGCGGCCGGCGCGGCGTGCGCCCAGCCGGTCGCCGCGCCCGAGACCGGCGTGCCCGGCGACGACGGCTTCGCCTGGCGCACCCTGGCCGGCCTGTGCGACCTGGTCGGCGGCCGACCGGCGGGCAGCCCGCAGATGGCGAAGGCCGTCGAGTGGGCCGTCGCCTCGTTCAAGGATGCCGGCTTCGACAGCGTGTGGACCGAGCCGGTCACCGTCCCGGTGTGGACGCGCGGCCGCGAGTGGGCCCGCTGCACGGCGCCGGTGGCGTTCGACCTGACGATGCTCGGCCTGGGGCTCAGCGACGGCACCGGGCCCGACGGCATCGAGGCCGAGGTGATGGTCGTCGCCAGTTTCGACGAACTGGAAAAGCGCGGCGACGAGGCGAAGGGCCGCATCGTCCTGTTCAACATGCCGTGGGAGAGCTACGGGCGCACCGTGCAGTACCGCAGCAGGGGCGCCAGCGAGGCGGCCAAGCACGGCGCCGTCGCCTGCCTGATCCGCTCGGTCACACCCAACAGCCTGGCCACGCCGCACACCGGCATGATGCGCTACGCCGATGGCGTGCCGCACATCCCGGCCGCCGCCTTGACGGTCGAGGACGCCGGACGCCTGGCGCGCCTGGCCGAGCGCGGCCTGAAGCCGCGCGTGAAGCTGTACATGGAGGCCCGCAACCTGGGCGACGGCACCTGCCACAACGTGGTCGCGGACATCCGCGGCGCGAAGTGGCCCGAACAGGTCGTGCTGCTGGGCGCCCACCTGGACTCGTGGGACGTGGGCACGTGCGCGCACGACGACGGCGCCGGCTGCGCCCTGATGATGGCCGCGGCGCGCCAGTTGATGCTGGACGGGAAGCGCCCCGGCCGCACCGTGCGCGTCGTGCTGTACACGGCCGAGGAAATCGGCGTCTACGGCGGGCGCGCCTACCGCGACGCCCACAGGCACGAGGGCGACCGGCACGTGGCCGCCCTCGAGAGCGACTCGGGCGCGTTCGCGCCGCGCGGCTTCTCGGTGGAGGGCGACTCGCTGGCCGTGCTGCGGGTGCGCGAGATGGCCGCGCCCCTGGCCTGGGTCGGCGCGGACTCGGTGACCGCCGGCGGCTCGGGCGCCGACGTGCACCCCCTGGCCGAGCTGGGCGTGCCCTGCCTGGGCCTGCGCGTGGCCGGGGAGACCTACTTCCACTACCACCACTCGCCGGCGGACAACCTGGACAAGGTCGACCCGGTGCTGCTGGCCAGGGACGCCGCCGCCGTGGCCGGCCTGGCCCGGGCCCTGGCCGACGACCCCGAGCCCCTGCCCCGCAAG
Organism: uncultured bacterium; assembly: GCA_903847545.1. Taxonomy (GTDB): domain Bacteria; phylum Krumholzibacteriota; class Krumholzibacteriia; order LZORAL124-64-63; family LZORAL124-64-63; genus CAINDZ01. The sequence continues at coordinate 2,524 of CAINDZ010000324.1, forward strand.
GCCCCGGCGCAACCGGCGGCCCATTGATTCCGTAGTGAAACGGTTGCGGCCCGGCGTCCCGGGCCGCAGCCCCCATCCCCGCCAACTGCCTGGAGGTTCCCGATGTCCCGTTGCCCGAACCCGCCCGC
>CAINDZ010000325.1 GCA_903847545.1 uncultured bacterium
CGTGTAGAGCTCGCCGTCGTAGCCGTAGCACAGCGTGCCGTCGGCGGCGCGCGTCAGGAAGCGCACGGGGTTGCCGGCGTAGGTCGTCACCTGCGTGGCGCGCGCGGGGTCGGCCAGCGAGCCCTGCCAGATGTTGAAGGTACCGCTCTTCTCGCACAGCCAGTAGTAGTCGTCGGGGCCGGCACCGAAGACGGGGTTGCGGTCCTCGCCCTCGAACGTGCTGACCATCCGGTACTTGCCGCTCTTGAGGTCGTACAGCCAGATGTCGCGCGTCACCGACGAGGTGTGGTGCTTGCGCCAGCCGTTCTCCTGGCCCTTGGTGTCCTGGTAGAGCAGGCGGCTGCCCGCGGCGTCGACCACGGCGCTGCCGGCAGCGACCGGCAGCACGCGCGTGACGCGCCCGCCGCCGACCGGCACGCTGTACAGCTCGCTCATCACGCCGCTGGGGAACTGGGTGTTGCTGGCCGGGTCCTGCCGCTGCGCGGAGAACAGCAGGGCCTTGTCGTCGGCGGTGAAGGTGCCGGGCATCTCGCCGGCCGAGTGGTACGTCAGCCGGACGGCCTCGCCGCCGGCGGCCGGCATCACGTAGATGTCGAAGTTGCCGGCGCGGTCCGAGGCGAACGCCAGCGTGCGGCCGTCGTGGCTCCACACCGGCGCGTACTCGTAGGCGTCGCTCATCGTCAGCGGCAGCGCGGTGCCTCCCGCGGCGGGGACCGACCAGAGGTCGCCCTTGTATTCGAAGACGACGGTCTTGCCGTCGGGCGAGATGGCCGGGTAGCGCAGCCACAGCGGCGCATCGGCCGGGGCGGCGGCCAACGGGGTGGCCAGTGCCAGCAGCAGCGCCAGCAACAGGGCGAACGACTTCATGGGACGGTCTCCTCCGGGCAGGGGTGGCGACGGGGGTCGAACAGCGACACAGTCTACATACACGGGCGGGCGGCGTCAGCAGACGGCCCGCCGGGGATGAATACGGGGATTCGGGGCGTGGCGTTGCATCCCGCGACAGAAGGGGCCCGGCCTGTTGCGAACCTAGTCGAAATCCGTCGTTTGCAGCCTCACGACGTCGTTGTGCGCGAACCGGATGGGCTCGAGGTCCGCCACCGTGGCATGCGCCAGCGCGGCCGACTCCTGGAACGCATTCGTGTCGGCATCCACCAGCCGGAACTCGTCGACCAGCTGCCACAGCACGTACACCCGCCGGCCGGCGGCCGGGGCCTCCACGGAGTAGGACCGGAGGTCCGTATCCTCGGCGGCGAAGCTGACGGTGCGGATCTCACCGGAGGTGGCCGTCCTGGCGAAGCCGGCGGCGACCACGGCGGCGAACGGGCCCCACGCCCCGCCGGCCGCGGTCTCGACGCCGAGCGTGCGCGAGAATTCGCGGTTCCCGGCACTCTCCGTCGAGGCGCCCCAGGTCACGGTCCTCTCGAACGCGGCCGGCGTGCCGGGATCGACGAACCCCTGCTCGAGCCGCTGCCAGTGCCGGGTGTGCAGCAGGCGCGGCCGCGCGCTGATGTACGACGGGCTTGTCGCCGCCGGGTCGCCCGTGTTGACCGGCAACATGCCGGCACAGGCCAGCGCCAGGTGCCGGTTCTCGACGGTCCAGGAATACGAGCCGTCGTCGCGCATGGCGCGCAGCTGCTGCACCAGGGGCACGTAGTCGTCCAGGGGCGCCGACATCCCGACGACCCTTTCGGCCGACCGCTCCGGCATCGATGCGTCGACTGCGCCGGGCACCGGCACCGCCGGCAGGACCTGCGGCCCCTGCGGATCCGGCGTCGCCGGGTCGTTGCCGCAACCGCCGAGGCAGGCCAGGACCGCGCCGAGGAGGACGATGACGCCGATGTGAGCCCTGCTTTTCACTGCCGCATCCTTCCGCTGGAGAACCACCGCGCCCGGCAACGGGCCGCCCGCGCTCAGTCCAACTGGTAGGCGAAGTACAAGTTGGTGCCGCCGACGCCGTGGTTCAGGTCGACCGGGATCTTGACGTAGCCGAGGGGCGTCGCATCCCGGTTCCTGAGCACGACGAGGTCGCGCACGCGCGAACATGACGGATCCCGGGTGTACCACAGCCAGACGAGGTC
>CAINDZ010000326.1 GCA_903847545.1 uncultured bacterium
CGACCCCTTCGAGGGCATGGCGCGCTCGTACACCGAGCTGTTCATCGTGCGCAGCGAGGCGTACAAGGAGCAGTACCTGCGGCGGATGATCGACAAGTACGCCATCGACGGCGTCATCTACCACGACGCCAAGACCTGCCCCAACAACTCGAACTGCCGGTACGGGCTGCCCAAGCGGCTGAGCGACGGCACGGGCGTGCCCTACGTGACCATCAACGGCGACCTGAACGACCTGCGCCTGTACTCCGAGGAGCAGACGCGCACCCAGTTCGAGGCGCTGGTCGAGCAGCTGCCGGGAGGAAGGTAGGCCCGTGGGCGCGGTGTACTGCGGCGTCGACATCGGCGCCTCGTCGACCAAGCTGGTGCTCGTGGGCGCCGACGGGCGCGTGATGGCGCGCGCGATGGAGCCGTCGGGCGTCGACTACGCGGCGACGGCGCAGCGCTGCCTGGAGACCGCGCGCGCGGCGGCCGGCGGCGCGGCCGAACCCACGGCAACGGTGGCGACCGGGTACGGCCGCGACAACGTCACATTCGCGACGGACACCCGCACCGAGATCCACTGCCACGGCCTCGGCTGCTGGCATGACCTGGGCCGGGAGATGTCGATCGTCGACATCGGCGGGCAGGACAACAAGGTCATCCACCTGGACGGGCAGGGCCGGCGTCGCGAGTTCCGCATGAACCGCAAGTGCGCCGCGGGCACCGGGGCCTTCCTCGAGGAGATCGCGCTGCGCCTGGCGCTGCCGGTGGGCGACCTCAACGCGCTGGCGACGATGGCCTCGGAGTCGGTGCCGCTGGGCAGCTTCTGCACCGTGTTCGCGAAGACCGAGATCCTGGCGCACCTGCGCCGGGGCGCGCCGGTGCAGGGCATCGTGCGCGGCGCGTTCGAGTCGGTGGTGGCGCGCATCATCGAGATGGACCCGCTCGAGGGCACGGTGGTGGCCACCGGCGGCGTGGTGGCGCACAACCCGATGATCGTGGAGATCCTGGAGAAGAAGCTGGGCCGGCCGGTGGTGACGCCGACCGCGCCGCAGTTCACGGGGGCGCTGGGCGCGGCGCTGACGGCCGCGGGTATCCAGGGCTAGCCGCGCAGGGCCGGCCCGGGCGCCGGCGGAAGGGGATGACGGGCATGCTGGACGGACTGTTCCGGCCGCGCGCGGTCGCGGTGATCGGGGCCTCGGAGAACCCGTACTCGATCGGCCACATCGTCGTGCGCAACCTGGTGCGCTACGGCTTCCGGGGGCCGGTCTTCCCGGTGAACCCGAAGGGCGGCTGCATCCGCAGCATGCAGGCCTACCGGTCGATCCTGGACGTGCCCTGCGACACCATCGACCTGGTGAACATCTCCATCAAGAACACGCTGGTGCCCGCCGTGCTCGAGGAGTGCGGGCAGAAGGGTGTGAAGTTCGCGATCGTCCACTCGGCGGGCTTCAAGGAGACCGGCCCCGAGGGCGAGGCCCTGCAGGAGCGCATGGTGGCCACGGCGCATCGCCACGGCATCCGCGTCTTCGGGCCCAACAGCCAGGGCATCCAGAACGCCGACCCCGAGGTGTCGGTGTACGCCAACTTCACGTTTGTGCCGCAGGCGCCCGGCAACATCTCGATCATCGCGCAGGGCGGCGGCATGGGCGAGATGCTGAAGCTGCACCTGCACAACGTGGGCATCGGGCACCGCATGTACTGCTCGTACGGGAACGAGTGCGACCTGACCATGCCCGAGATCCTGGCCTACTACGGGCAGGACCCCGGCACGCGCGTCATCATGATGCAGACCGAGAGCTTCAAGGACCCGCGCGCGTTCCTGGAGGCCGCGGCCGCGATCACCCCGCACAAGCCGATCCTGGCGATCAAGGCCGGGCGCACGGCCGAGGGTTCGCGGGCCGTGTCGTCGCACACGGGCGCGCTGGTCGACCAGGCGGCGATGGCCGAGGCGATGTACCGCAAGGCGGGCGTCGTCGGGTTCAGCGACACGCACCGGATGATCAAGGCGGCCATCGCGCTGTCCACGCAGCAGGCGCCGCCGGGCAATCGCATCGGCCTGGTGACGAACACCGGCGGGCCGGGCATCCAGGCCGTGGACGAGGCGATCGCCAGCGGGCTGGTGCTGGCGAAGTGGTCGGACGCGGGCAAGGCGCGCCTGAAGGCGACACAATTGGCCGAAGCCAGCCTGGGCAATCCCGTCGACGTGGTGGCCACCGGCAACCAGGACCACTACTACGAGGCCATCAGCACGCTTCTGGCCGAGCCCGAGACCGACATGGTGATGGTGTTCTTCGTGACGGCGCCGTTCACCGACACGGGGGCCATCGCGGCGCGCATCAAGGAGGCGGCCGGCGAATCGGCGAAGCCGGTGGTCGTGGTCGTCGAGACGTATAGCGAGTTCTACGGGCTGATCGACAAGCTGCGCGCGGCCGACCTGCCGGTGTACGAGTTCGCCGAGGACGGCGTGCGCGCGCTGGCGGCGATGGCCCGCTACGGCGCGCTGCGCGACCGGCCGCGCGAGGCGCCGCCCGAGCTGAAGGTGAAGAAGTCCGTGGCCGAGGGCGTCATCGCGCGCTACCGCGGCAAGCGCTCGTACCTGACGCAGGAGGACGCCTTCACGGTGCTGAGCGCCTACGGGGTGCCGGTGCCGCGCATGGCGGCGTTCAGCTCGGCGCGCGGCCTGACGGGCGCCGCCGACGTGGTGGGCTACCCGTGCGTGCTGAAGATCGACAGCCCGCAGGTGGTCCACAAGTCTGATCAGGGCGGCGTCGTGCTGGGCATTTCCGACCTGGCGCAGCTGCAGGCCGCGTACAAGGGCATGGAGGAGAAGTTCGGCAAGGACGGCCTGCACTGCCTGCTGATGGAGCAGAAGCCGCGCGGCACCGAGCTGCTGGTGGGCGCCACCGAGTCGGCGGGGCTGGGCTCGCTGGTCGCCTTCGGCCTGGGCGGCGTGTTCGTCGAGGTGCTGAAGGACGTCGTGTCGGCCGTGGCGCCGCTCAGCCTTCCCGAGGCGCGCGAGCTGGTGCGGCTGACCAAGGGCTTCCCCGTGCTGGCCGGCACGCGCGGGCAGGCGGGCGTGGACCTCGACGCCGTCGAGGACCTGCTGCTGCGCGTGTCGCGCCTGGCGGCCGACTTCCCCGAGATCGCCGAGATGGACCTCAACCCGGTCTTCGCCTACCCGATCGGAACGCCGCCGGCGGCGGTCGACGTCCGGATGAAGGTGAAGTAGCGGCGTGGCGCCCGCCGCGGCGGCATCCGGATCAATGGCCCAGGGATCAATGGCCCATGTGGGCGCGCTCGCGGTGGTGGCGGGCTACCTCGTGGCCCTGTTCATCGCCACCTGGTGGTCGCAGAAGCTGAGCGAGCGCGGCGCGGGTGGCGCGGCCGGCTACCTGCTGGCCGGGCGCGGGATGCCCACCCCGGTGGTGGCGGCGCTGCTGGCGGGGCTGGCCGTGGGCGGCGCCTCGACGATCGGCGTGGCCGAGCAGGCCTACACGCGCGGGCTGGGCGCCGGCTGGTACAACGCGGCCTGGGCGGCCGGCGCGGCCGTGCTGGGCCTTTACGCCGCGCCGCGCTACCGGCGCTGGGAGATCACCACCCTGCCGGAACTCTTCGAGCGCCACTACGGCGTCGGCGGCCGCGTGCTGGGCGTGTTCGGCCAGCTCGTCATCCAGCTGGTCGTGACCTCGCTGCAGTACGTGGCGGGCGGCGCCATCCTCACGGCGCTGCTGCCGGGCGTTTTCACGCTGCAGTCGGGCATGGCCGTCACCGCGGTGGTCTTCGTCGCCATCACGCTGGTCGGCGGCTTCTGGGCCGCGGGCATCACGAACATCGTCAACGTCATCGTCATCTATGTGGGCATCCTGCTGGGCGTCGGGCTGACCGTGGGCCGGGTCGGCGGGCTGGGCGCGCTGGCGCACGCGCTGCCGGCCGGGCACCCGGGCTACTCGCTGGGCGGGGTCGGCGGCGGCATCGTGCTGGCCTGGTTCATCGTGATGGTGACGATGACGCACTCGACGCAGTCGGTGATCCAGGTGGGCTTCGCGGCGAAGGATGCAAGGACGGCCGGGCGCGGCTACCTGTGGGGGGCGCTGCTGATCGCGCCGGTCGGCTTCCTGAGCGCGGTGCTGGGGCTGGCGGCGGCGGCGCTGTACCCGGACATCGTGCCGGCGCAGGCGTTGCCCCGGGTGGTGCTGGACCTGAACCCGCTGGCGGCGGGCCTGGTGCTGGCGGGCCTGTGGGCCGCCGACGTGAGCACGGCCTCGGCGATGCTGCTGGGCTCGGCGACGCTGGTCAGCCAGGACATCGTGCGGCGGTTCCTGGCGCCCGGGCTGGCGGCAGACCGCGAGAAGGCGCTGTGCCGGTGGATCGTCGCGGGACTGAGCGCGCTGACGTTCGGGCTGGCGCTGACGGTGCGCGGCATCCTGTCACTGCTGACGGGAACGCTGGCGCTCAGCAGCGCGTATACACTCATCGTGCTGATGACGATGCTGCGGCCCGGGTGGTGCCGGCGCGGGTCCGCGACGTGGACGCTGGCGGCGACGATGGCGACGCTGGCGGTGTGGATGATCGGGCCGAAGGCGTGGCACGGCGGGCTGCCGCACCCCGTGTACGCCACGTGGGCGGCGAGCATCTTCGCATTCGCGGTGGTGGCGTTGGTGGACCGGCGCCCGGTGGACGCCGGCCTCGCGTCGGCTTCGCGGTAGGGACCTGCCGCTACGGCACCAGCACCGCCCGCCTCGCCAGCTTCCCGTGGTGCGCCGCCGTCAGCACCTCGTTGATGTCGCCGAGCGCATGCTTCTCCACGAACGGCGACACCTTCAGCCGCCCGTCGCCGATCCACTCCAGCACTTCCGGGTACAGCGCCGGGTCGCAGCCCCAGTTGCCGCGCGCGGTGGCGTCGAAGGCCATCAGGTTGCTCAGGCGCAGCTCCAGCTTGGCCAGCGTGAAGCCGACCACCGACAGGTGCGCGCCGTGGTTCAGCAGCGAGAAGGCCGTCTCCTGGCCGGGCTTGGTGCCCGAGGTCTCGAAGATGCGCCAGCAGCTGCGCGGGGCGCCCAGGCGCTTGGCCTCCTCGGTGACGCGCGTGCGCACGGCCTTCAGGTCGAGCCCGCCCACGTTGACGGTGCCGCCGGCGCCGTGGGCGGCCGCGGTCGCCAGCTTGGCGTCATCGATGTCCAGCGCGATCACCTGCGCGCCGACGGCCGCGGCCACCTGCACGCCGTGCACGCCGATGCCGCCCGCGCCGATGAACACGGCCAGGTCGCCGGCCGCCAGCTCGGCGCTGCGCACGGCCTGGAACGGCGTCGTCACCGCGTCGGCGACCACCGACA
>CAINDZ010000327.1 GCA_903847545.1 uncultured bacterium
AGGACATCGTGACGGTCGACTTCGTCGACGTCTGGAAGGACACCGATGCCGGCAAGCCCTACGGCATCCGCCTGATCCCGACGCAGATCGTCTTCGACGCCGCCGGCAAGGAGGTTTTCCGCAACGAGGGATTCCTCTCGCGCGAGGAGATCGACAAGGTCTTCCAGGAGAAGCTGGGCGTTGTCCCGGCGAAAGCGAAGACGGACTGATGGCCTGGACCGAACAGGCCGCCGAGGCCCTGGCCCGCGTCGTCGAAGGCAGCGCCGCGCTGGCGCCGCTCGCCGCCTTTCTGGGCGGCGCGCTGACCGCGTTGAGCCCGTGCGTGCTGGCGATGGTCCCGCTGATGATCGGCGTCACCGCCGGCCTGGCGGGCCGCAGCATGGAGGGGGCTCCCCGACAGCGCGTCTGGCCGCGCACGCTCGGCTATTCGCTGGTCTTCGTCGCCGGCTTCTCGCTCGAGCTGGTCCTGCTGTTCGTCATGGCCGGCCCGCTCGTCGGCCTGCTGGGCGCCACCTGGTGGAAGTACGTGCTGGCCGCGATCTGCGCGCTGCTCGGCATCCACCTGCTGGACCTGCTGCACTTGCCGGGAATGCGGCACATGCCTTCGATTCCCGTTCCCCAGCGCCTGACCCGCACGGCGGGCCTGGCCGGCGTGCTGCTGCTGGGCTTCATGTTCGGCCTGGTCTCGCTGCCCTGCACGGGCCCGGTGCTGCTGCTGCTGGTCGGCCTGGTCCCGCAACTGGGCGCCGCGCGCGCCGGCACGCTGCTCTTCCTCTACGGCCTGGGCCACTGCCTGCTGCTCATCGCCGTCGGCACCTCGGTCGGCCTGGCGGGGACGCTGATCAATTCGACGCGCCTGAACCGCGCCGCCCGCCGCATCCGCCAGGGCGCCGGCGTCCTGGTGCTCGCCGCCGCGGCCTGGCTGCTCGTGAGGTGACGCCATGAAGCGCCTGTCGTTCCTGGACCGCTACCTGACGCTGTGGATCTTCCTGGCGATGGCCGTCGGCGTGGGCGGCGGCGCGCTGTTCCCGCAGCTCGCGCCCTTCCTGAACCGCTTCAACGCCGGCACCACCTCGGTGCCCATCGCCATCGGCCTCATCCTGATGATGTACCCGCCGCTGGCCAAGGTGCGCTACGAGGAGCTGGGCCCCGTCTTCCGCAACGCGCGCGTGCTGTCGCTGTCGCTGCTGCAGAACTGGCTGGTGGGCCCGCTGCTTATGTTCGCGCTGGCCGTGCTCTTCCTGCGCGACAGCCCCGAGTACATGACCGGCCTGATCATGATGGGCCTGGCCCGCTGCATCGCGATGGTCATCGTCTGGAACGACCTGGCGCGCGGCGATGCGGAGTACTGCGCCGGCCTGGTCGCCTTCAACTCGCTCTTCCAGGTGCTGTTCTACCCGCTCTACGCCTACGTCTTCATCACGGTGCTGCCCACCTGGTTCGGCCTGCAGGGCTCGGTCGTGCACATCACCATCGGCGAGATCGCCCGCAGCGTGTCCATCTACCTGGGCATCCCGTTCCTCGCCGGCATCGCCACGCGCTTCGCGCTGCTGCGCCTGAAGGGCCGCGACTGGTACGAGCGCACCTTCATCCCCCGCCTCAGCCCGCTGACGCTCGTCGCGCTGCTGTTCACGATCATGGTGATGTTCTCGCTGAAGGGCGAGGTCATCGTCCAGCTGCCCATGGATGTGCTGCGCATCGCGG
>CAINDZ010000328.1 GCA_903847545.1 uncultured bacterium
TCAACATGATCACCGCCCAGCGGGCCTACGAACTGAACTCGAAGTCGATCACGATGGCCGACGAGATGCTGCAGATCGTCAACCGGCTGGTGAGGTAGGCCATGTCCCGGACGGCGCGCATCCCGGCGACCCTGGCGGCGGCGCTGCTCGCGTCTGCGCCGGCGACCGCCTGGGTGGTCGACTTGCCGGACAGCCTGAGCGCGGCCTCCGGCACCGTGCGCCTGGCCGACCTGTCGCTGGCCCCGGTTCCGGCCGCGGCGGCGGACATCGTCATCGCCGACGGCGGCGCCCCGGGCGAGATGACCTTCGTCACGCGCCAGGGCGTGCTGCGGCGGCTGGTGGTGGCGGGCCTGGCGGCCGACGTCCAGCTGGCCGGCTCGACGCGCTGCACCATCCGCTTCGGCGGCGGCGCGCTGGACCCGGCCACGCTGCAGGCCGAGGCCGAGCGCGTCGTGGGCACACTGCTGCCGGTGGCGCCGGCCGGCGCGCCGGCGGTGTGGGCATCGGTGGCGCTGCCGCCCGGGGCCCTGTCCGCCACCGGCTCCTGGACGCTTTCCTGTGAACGCCGCGAACCCCTGCCGCCGGGTCGCACCCAGGTCCGCCTGGTGCTGCGCGACGGCTGGCAGTCGCGCGACCTGCCGGCCACGGTGGTCGTCCACGCGCCCGGCGAGATGGCCGTGGCGCGCCTGGGCGTCGACCGCGACCGCCCGCTCGAGGAGGGCCAGTTCGAGTGGCGCTGGGCGGACCTAGCGGAGATCCCGGGCGGCCTGGTGACCTCGCGCGAACAACTGCAGGGCGCGAGCGCCACGCGGACGATGCGCGCGGGCGATCCCCTGCGCGTGAGCGACCTCAAGCCGACCCCGGTGATCCGGGCCGGCGATCCCGTGGAGCTGATCGTGGCGCGCGGCGGCGTGTCGGTCAGCGTCCGCGCCATGGCGCGGCAGGCCGGCTGCCTGGGCCAGACGATTCCCGTTCGCAACGAGATGACCGGCCGGCTGGTCAACGCCCGCGTGGCGGGGCCCGGCGTGGTCGAATGGAGGCGCTGAGATGAAGAACTTCGCGTGGCGTTACCTGGCTGTCGGCGCGCTGGCGGGGCTGCTGGTCCCGGCCGCGGCGTCGGCGAGCCGGCCGCTCATCGACCTCGAGACCGGCACGTCGCTGGTCAGCAACATGAAGGCGCACCGCATCGGCGACCTGGTCACCATCCTCATCACCGAGGAGGCGACGGCCAGTTCGTCGGCGAAGACCAAGGCCGACAACAAGAGCGAGCACGGCGGCGGGCCGGGGCTGGGCTTCCTGGACTTCGTCAAGGCCTTCGACATCTCGGCGGAGAACAAGTACCAGGGCAACGGCGACACCCAGCGTGACGGCAGCCTGCAGGCGCAGATCACCGCCCGCATCACCGAGGTGCTGCACAACGGCGACTTCAGGCTCGCCGGCCAGCGCATGGTCAACATCAACGGCGAGAAGCAGCTGATCGAGATCACGGGCATCTGCCGGGCCCGCGACATCGGCGCCGACAACACGATCATGAGCACCTACATCTCGGATGCGCAGATCGCCTACAACGGGTCGGGGCTGGTCACGGACGCCGCCCAGCCCGGCGTCGTCACCCGCATCCTGAACTGGCTCTTCTAGGAGGACGGCATGAACCGCGACCGCGGCCGCTTCATCGGGATCGGGACCCTGGCGCTGCTGGCGGCGCTGGCCGCGCCGGCCTTCGCGCTGGACGCGAACGAGTCCCGCATCAAGGACCTGGCGTTCCTCGAGGGCACCAGCCCCGAGCCCCTGGTGGGCTACGGCCTGGTGATCGGCCTGAACGGCACGGGCGACAGCCCGAAGGCCGGCGGCACCAGCAACTCGCTGGCGACGCTGCTGGAGCGCCTGGACGTCACCGTGGCGCCCGGCGACATCAAGGCCAAGAACGTGGCCGAGGTGATGATCACCGCCGACCTGGACCCCAACGCCAACGCGGGCGGCCGCATCGACGTCCGGGTCAGCTCGATGAACGACGCCGGCAGCCTCGAGGGCGGCACCCTCGTCATGACGCCGCTGAAGTCGATGGACGGCGTGGTGCGCGTGATCGCGCAGGGAAGCGTCTCGCTCGGCGGCTTCAACGTGAACGCCGGCTCGGGCAACAGCGTCCGCAAGAACCACGCGCAGGCCGGCATCATCAGCAACGGCGGCACCGTGCGCGTCCCCATCGGCGGCAGCTGGCAGCAGGGCGGCAAGCTGGCCTGGCTGCTGCATTCGCCTGATTTCCAGACCGCCTCCGCGGTCGCGGCCTCGATCAACCGCTCGTTCGGCGACGGCGTGGCCCTGGCGCGCGACGCCCAGCGCATCGACGTGACGATCCCGGCCGCCAACGGCGCCGA
>CAINDZ010000329.1 GCA_903847545.1 uncultured bacterium
CCTGACGCCCGGCGGCCGGCTCCCAGACCCCTTATCAGCACGATCCTTATCAGTGCAACTTGTTGACTGATTTAGTCTTGATATTCTGCTTGCCAAGAGCTGTTTAACAAATAACATTTTCAATACGCAACCGGCGCCCGATTCAAGAGGGACGTCGGCGACCGGGGCATGGTGCCCGGTCCGCGCGACCCAACACACAGGGGTGCACGCATGGCTCAGTATTTCCTGGAGCAGGCGCGGGTCACCGACTTCATCTCGCACCTGATGGCCCACCACACCGTGTACGCGCCGCATCGCCGCGGGCTGAAGTCGTTCTCGTTCGAGAAGACGAGCGACCCCGCCGCCGTGGTGCTGGACTACCCACGCGTGCTGAACTCGGTGAAGAAGTTCTTCCTGCCGCCGCGCGAGGTGCTGCTGCACTTCGACCTGGCGCGCGACAGCGCCGCGGTGCCGCCGGTCGAGGGCGTGGAGGCCGTGTACCTGGGCGTGCACTCGTACGACCTGGCCGCGGTACGCCGGCTGGACTTCAACTTCAGCACGGGCAACCCCGAGCGGAACTACTTCGCCCGGCGCAAGGGCGCGCGCTTCATCGGCGTGTCGTACGCGCCGGACAAGCACCACTTCGCGGGCTCGGTGGGCATCGACCCCTACGACATGACGGGCGCCGACATCTTCCTGACGAAGCATCCCGACGGCTGGATCGTCGACATCCTGACCGGCGAGGGCAGCCTGCTGGTGTCGGGCTTCACGCTGCGCGGCCACGACGAGGCCAAGCCGCCGCGCGAGCACTTCACGCAGCACATCTTCGTGCCGCAGGCTCGCCTGACCAAGGTGATGGAAGTCGGCTACGACAACCCGGTGTGGAACGAGACCGCCGACGACTGCCTGGGCTGCGGCACCTGCAACCTGGTCTGCCCGACGTGCTACTGCTTCAACGTCGAGGAGAACGTCGACATCGACTGCGCCGGCGGCAACCGCGAGCGCTCGTGGGACGGCTGCATGCTGCGCGGCTTCACCGAGGTGGCGGGCGGCGAGGTGTTCCGCGAGAAGGTCGCGGCGCGCCAGCGCCACCGCGTGTACCGCAAGTTCAAGTACATCAGCGACGTCACCGGGCAGCCGTGGTGCGTGGGCTGCGGCCGCTGCGTGGCGTCGTGCACGGCGAAGATCAGCATCGTCGAGATCGTCAACCGGCTCATCCGCGACTCCGAGCGCGACGAGAGCATCCTGAACTGAACCGCTGGCGCCGGTGCGGCCGGCGGGACGGGGGAGACCGGAGCATGGAACAGCAGACGCAGTCTTCGGGCGCCGAGCCCAGGGAACTCTACCTGCCCGAGATGGCGACGATCACCGCGGTGCGCCGCCTGACCGAACTGGAGACGCTGTACACCGTCGAGCTGCCCGGCGGCCGCGACCTGGGCCACAAGCCGGGGCAGTTCGTCGAGGTCTCGATGTACGGCATCGGCGAGGCGCCGTTCTCGATCTCGTCGTCGCCGACCCGGCGCGGCAGCTTCGAGCTGGGCATCCGCCGCGTGGGCATGCTGACCGACGTGCTGGCGAAGTACGAGCCGGGGCGGAAGATCGGCATCCGCGGGCCGTTCGGCAACGGCATCGACGTGTCGAAGTTCCAGGGCAAGGACGTGCTGATCGTGGCCGGCGGCATCGGGCTGGTGCCCATGCGCTCGATGATCAACTACGTGCTGGACCG
>CAINDZ010000330.1 GCA_903847545.1 uncultured bacterium
GGCGTGGCCACCAACGCCAGCAGCGACGCCAGGGTGGCCAGCCCGGCGGCGTGCAGGACCGTCCGGGACGGTCGCTGCCAGGCGTGTCCCGGCGCCGGCGCGAGCAGGCCCACGGCGATGACCACCGGCGACACGGTTGAGAAACCGTGGCACTGCGCCCAGACCATGGTCAGCCACGCCAGCCGGCCCGCTTGCGTGCGCGGATCGACGAAGTCCCGCGGGCGCAGGCGCTCGCCGGACGCGGCGAGGGACGCGCGCAGCGATTCCAGCCAGCGCACCAGCAGGACCAGTGCGAGGTACGACACCAGCTCCGGCCGCAGGAGCAGGCGGGGCCAGAGCAGGGCCAGGCTTCCCAGCAGCAGGGGCCCGGTCCACGCGGCGGCCAGCGCCGATCCCCGTCCGCGCAGGCGCGCCGGCCCGCCGTCGCCCGCCAGGAGGGCCCCGAGAACCAGCAGTCCCAGTGCCAGACGCAGCGCGTTCCAGCCGCCAACGGCGGCGTCCGTGGCCCTGCCGTGCGGCCCCGTCACGCGCGCGGCCACCTGGAACAGCCACTCGTGGTTGAGCCAGGGATGGTTCGGTTCCGCGAAGCTGTAGTGGTTCTCGGTGGGCAGCGGACCGTGGGCAAGCAGGTCGGCGCCGGCGCGGTCATGGAACCAGATGTCGAGATCCTCGAGCGGGTGCCAGGCCAGGAGCCCGGCCACGACGAGGACCAGGGCCAGGGTGGCGGCCTGGGCAAGGCGCACCATCCGGTGGGCCTCCCCGGGGGACGGCACTGCGGGTCGGTCGGTCCGGGAGTCTCGTGGCATGGGGCAGTCCGCCTTCGGGGCTGGGGTTGCCGGGCAACATTAACAGGGTGTCGCGCCCTGCACCAGAGGGGCGGGCCGGCCCGTTCCATTGACAAAGTGGCTCGCCCGACAGGTCGGGTTTTGACAAAATGTCAAAGAGGTCCGGAGGGGGCGCCGCCGGGCGAAATCCGCCGCCCCGGCTACACTCGTATCTTATTGTTAATATTGCAGTTGTAAAACAATACAAAGCTGAACCAAAATTGGTCGCGATGGTATGCAACTTGTAATAGGGGGGCACCAACGAGAACACCTTCCCGGCGCCGGACGCCGGGCCCCACAGGGAAAGCGCGAAAGAAGGCGGAACATGCCCAAGGCGGTCAAGCAGGTCGGGACGGCGAAGAAGGCTGCGGTCAGCGCCAAGACGGTCCCCTCCGTCAAGGCGGCGGCGGCGCCCGCGCCGGCACCGGCGAGCGCAAAGTCGGCCCCGCGCCCGCGCGCCAAGGCGCGCCGTGGCAGCCGTGCCGCGCAGGAGCAGGCGGCGCCCGCTGCCCAGCTGATGAGCAACCTCGACCTGTACTTCCAGGAAGTGAAGGCGTACTCGCTGCTGACCCGTGACGAGGAATGCGAGCTGGCCCGCGGCATCCACGCGAACGACAACGAGAGCCTGCACAAGCTGGTGAAGGCCAACCTGCGCTTCGTGGTGTCGATCGCGAAGGAATACGCGCACTACGGCGTGCCCCTGGAGGACCTCATCAACGAGGGCAACCTGGGCCTGCTGAAGGCGGCGCAGCGCTTCGACGAGACGCGCGGCTTCAAGTTCATCTCGTACGCCGTGTGGTGGATCCGCCAGTCGATCCTGGCCGCGCTGGCGAACCACAGCAAGATCGTGCGCATGCCCCTGAACCGCGCGCGCGTGCTGAACCAGATCAAGAAGGCCAGCAGCGAGCTGCAGCAGAAGCTGCGCCGCAAGCCGGAGCCCGAGGAAATCGCGCGCTTCCTGGGCCTGTCGGTCGAGGAAGTGAAGGACACCCTGCCGCTGATGCAGGACAACTTCTTCCTCGACGACTTCGTCGGCAACGACGAGGACAGCACGTACCTCGACTTCCTCGAGGACACGGGCAGCGAGGGTCCCGACAGCAAGGTGATGGACGACGACCTCAACGCGAGCATCGGGCGGATGCTGGGCGACCTGAAGGACCGCGAGGCCAAGGTGCTCAAGCTGTACTACGGCCTGGGCACGGACCAGGAGCTGACGCTCGAGGAGATCGGCCAGATCATGGGCCTGACGCGCGAGCGCATCCGCCAGATCAAGGAAGAGGCGTTCGAGAAGATCCGTTGCAGCAAGACGTTCAAGTACATGCAGGATTACGCCGAGGACCGGCAGGTCTGAGGGCGGACCGTCGACGCGCAGCGGAGCCGGTGCGGCTAGCCGGTCCGGGTTGCGCGGCGCGCGGATGGTGTGAGGGCGAATGAGTGACGAGGCGGGGCCCCGGTCGACGACCGGGGCCCCGTTTATTCCGCCTGGGGCGACCAGGCGCGTCAGTCCTGCGGCACTTCCCGTGCGGACACCAGCCCGGCGGTGGCCTCGACCAGCGCCTCGGCGAATCCCGGGCAGGCCGAGTGCGGCAGCCAGACGTGCCACGAGACGTCGACGCCGTAGTCCTCGGCGACGGGATGACCGCCGCGCCCGGCCACCAGGCGCTCGACCGCCTGCCGCAGGTGGTAGGGGAACCTGACGGCGAACGTGCGGCCGAGCGGCAGCAGCGCCACGCCGGCGCCTGCGAGCGCCAGGGCCGCCGTGCGCCCGTACGCGCGCCCCAGCCCGCCCGGCCCCAGCTTCACGCCGCCGAACCACCGCACCACGACCACGAGGGTGTTCGTGAGGTCTTCCTTGCGGATGGCCGCGAGCAGGGGTTCGCCGGCGGTGCCGGACGGCTCGCCGTCGTCATGGCGATGCTCGCGCGCGGGGACGCCCAGGCGCCAGGCCGTGCAGACATGGCGCGCGTCGTGATGGCGCCTGGCCACCGCGGCGA
>CAINDZ010000331.1 GCA_903847545.1 uncultured bacterium
GGTCGACCTGAACCTGCGGCACGCGCGCGACCTGATGGCGCAGTCGCAGGGCGCGGTCAGGCTGGGCGCGCTGTTCGGGCCGCAGCACGGCATCCTCGGGCAGACGCAGGACAACATGATCGAGTGGGAGGGGTTCACCGATCCCGAGCTAGGCATCCCCGTGTACTCGCTCTACGGCGAGCACCGCAAGCCCACCGCCGCGATGCTCGACGGCATCGACACGCTCGTCATCGACCTGCAGGACGTCGGCGCCCGCTAC
This sequence comes from uncultured bacterium, assembly GCA_903847545.1. GTDB lineage: Bacteria > Krumholzibacteriota > Krumholzibacteriia > LZORAL124-64-63 > LZORAL124-64-63 > CAINDZ01. Next base: position 260 of record CAINDZ010000331.1, read on the forward strand.
TACACCTTCATCTGGACGATGCTGCTGTGCCTGGAGGCGTGCGCCGAGGCGCAAAAGCGCGTCGTGGTGCTCGACCGCCCGAACCCGCTGGGCGGCCTGGGCGTCGAGGGCAACGTGCTCGATCCCGGCTACCGATCGTTCGTCGGCCTGGCGCCCATCCCGATGCGGCACGGCCTGACCATCGGCGAGCTGGCCGGCTTCCTCGTCGCCTGGCGCGGCCTGGACGTGGAGCTGGACGTCGTGTGGATGGACGGCTGGCGTCGCGACCAGGACTTCGAGGCCACCGGCCTGCCGTGGGTGCTGCCGTCGCCGAACATGCCGACGGTCGACACGGCGTTCACCTATCCCGGCGCCTGCCTGCTCGAGGGCACGAACCTGTCCGAGGGCCGCGGCACGACGCGCCCGTTCGAGATCTTCGGCGCCCCGTTCGTCGACGGGCGCAGGCTGGCGGCGGTGCTGCAGGCCTGGAACCTGCCGGGCTGCCGCCTCCGGCCGCTCGACTTCCAGCCCACGTTCCACAAGTTCGCGGGCCAGGTCTGCGGCGGCGTGCAGGTGCACGTCACCGACCGCGCCGCCTTCGAGCCGGTGGCGACGTACACCGCGGCCATCGCCGCCATCTGCGGCCTGTGGCCCGACCGCTTCGCCTGGAAGCAGCCGCCCTACGAATACGAACTGGAGAAGCTGCCCATCGACATCCTGGCCGGCGGCACGCGCTGGCGCGAGCAGGTCGAGTCGGGCCTGACGCCGTGGCAGATGAAGGCCGGCTGGCTCGAGGAACTGCGCGCGTTCGCCGACGTCGCCGAGGCGCACCGCCACTATGCCTGACCAGGTTCGCAGCCTGCGCGGGATGGTCCTGTGCGCCGGGTTCGGCACGCGGCTGCGGCCGTTGACCGAACTGGTGCCCAAGCCGCTGCTGCCGGTCGGGGGGCGCGCCCTGCTCGACCTGGCCGTGGCCAACCTCGACCGCGCGGGCGTGGGGCCCATCGTGGTCAACACGCACCACCTGGGCGACCGCGTGGCCGCGCACGTGGCGGCGCGACCCGATGCGGCGCGCTTCACGCTGAGCCCCGAGGCGGAGATCCTCGGCACCGGCGGTGCGCTCGACGGCGCCCGCGCCTTCCTGGCGCAGGCCGACGACATCCTGCTGCACAACGGCGACGTGCTGACCGACGTCGACACCGCGGCGTTCGTCGCCGCCCACCGCGCGACGGGCGCGGTGGCCACGCTGCTGCTGGTCGACTGCCCGGCGGTCAACACGGTCGAGGTGGCGGCGGACGGCCGCGTGCTGCGCCTGGCCGGCCGGCCCGGGCCGCGCGACGGCGAGGCGCCCGCCGCCCGGCGCCTGACCTATTCGGGCGTGGCCGTCCTGTCGCGCCGCCTGCTGGACGACGTGCCGCCCGGGCCCTCGTCGCTGGTCGACGTGCTGGCGACCGTGATCGCGCGCGAGCCGGGCGCCGTGCGCGCCTGGATGCCCGCCGGCGTGGCGTGGGACGACGTGGGCAGCTTCGCCCGCTGGCTGGGTGCGCAGCCCGAAGAGGCGCTGCCCGCGCCCGGCTCATCCGCGCCCGGATTGGTGGCACCCACGGTGGCCGTCGAACGCATCCGTGGACACGGGTCGGACCGCCGCTTCTGGCGCCTGTCCTGCGGCGACTGGGCCGCGGTCGCGATGGTGGGCGTGCCCGGCGACCCCGAGCACGAGCGCTTCGTCGCCCTCTCGGCGTTCCTGGCCCGCCACGACCTGGCCCCGGCCGCCATCCTGCGCGAGGACGCCGCCGAGAAGACCGTCGTCATGGAGGATCTCGGCCGCGCCAGCCTGTACGCGCTGGGTGACGGCATCGCCGGCGACGAGCCGGCCGCCGTGGCGGCGTGGGGCCTGGCCATCGACCACATCTCACGGCTGCAGCGGGCGACCGGCGCCGCGCGACACGAGTGCCCCGCGGCGTTCACGCTCGCGCTCGACGAGGCCGGATTGCGCTGGGAAACCGACTACTTCCGCGAGCGCTTCCTGGCGGGGCTGATGGGCGCCGACCCGGCCGCGGTGGACGAGCTGCAGGGCGAGTGCGCGCGGCTGAACGCGGTCGTGGCCGCCCAGCCGGCCCACCTCCTGCACCGCGACTACCAGTCGCAGAACCTGCTGGTCAAGGACGGTCGCCTGCGCGTGGTCGACTTCCAGGGGATCCGCCCGGGACCGCTGGGCTACGACGCGGCCTCGCTGCTGTGGGACCCGTACGTGGCGCTGGCGCCCGCGCGGCGCGAGGACCTGCTCGCCCGCTACGCGGTGCGCGTGCGCGAGGACGTCGAGCCGGGCCTGGCCCCGGCCGCGGTGCGCGCAATGGTCCTGGCGGCGGCGCACCAGCGGCTGATGCAGGCGCTCGGGGCCTACGGTTTTCTGGGCCTGGTCAAGGGCCGCCGGGGGTTCCTGGCCCACGTGCCGCGCGGCCTGGCCCACCTGCGCGACGTGATGGCGCTGGCCGACGCCGCGCGCGGCGACCCCGTCGCCGCAGCCTGGCTGCCGGCGCCCATGCCCGGCGTGGCGGCCGCGCTGGCGCGCCTTGACGACACCCTGGTGCGCGGCCGCCTGGCCGCCGCGGCCGACGCGGGAGGACGCGCGTGAACACCGTCACCACCGCACCGGTCTGGCGCCGGCCGGCCACCTGGCACCTCGGCTTCGCGTCCCTGTTGCTGGTGGCGGCCAGTTGCTCGGTGGCCGTAAGCCAGCTGGCCCTGGGCCTGACCCTGCTGGCCATGCTGTGGCGAGCCTGGCGGCGCGATGCCGCCTGGTGGCCGACCGGGCTGGAGTGGACCGCGGGCCTGCTCGCGGCCTGGGCCCTGGCGATGGTGCCGCTGTCGACCGCGCCGCACCAGTCGCTCGTCTTCTACAAGCGCTTCTACCTGTTCACCGCGCTGTGGGTGCTGGCGCCGCTGGCCCGCGACGAGCGGGGGCGCCGCTGGCTGGCCGGCGCGTTGCTGGCCGGGGCCGCGGGCATCAGCGTCGTCGGCGTCGTGCAGGCCGTGCAGGCCACCGGCGGGCTGATGCGCAGCCGCCTGGCGCAGGTCAACAACCCGATGACCAGCGGCGCGCTGCTGATGCTGGCGCTGCTGGCGGCCCTCGGCTTCCAGCTGGCGCGCGGCCACGATCGCCGCGCGCGGTGGTGGCTGCTGGGCGCCACTGCGCCCGTGGCGTTGGCGTTGCTGCACACCATGACCCGCAGCGCGCTGCTGGGCGCGGGGGCCGGCGTGGCGGTCATGGTGCTGGCGGCGCGGCCTCGCCTGTTCCTGTGGATCGCCGGGGCCGGCGTCCTGGCGCTGGCGCTGCTGTTCACCTTCGGCGAGCGCGTGCTGCCGCCCACGATGTGGCGGCAGCTCGACCCGTCCTTCGCCGTGCACGGCGTCGACACCTCCGAGCGCTTCGACCTGTGGCGCGGCGGCCTGAAGATGGTGTCCGAGCGCCCGGTCACCGGCTTCGGCGACCGCGACCTGCTGGCACTGATGCCGAAGTACGTGGACAATCCCCGCGCGTGGCAGTACGGCCACCTCCACAACAACGTCGTGCACCTGGCCGTCATCTGGGGCGTGCCCGGCTGCGCGCTGGCGCTGGCGTTCCTGACGGCGCCGGCCGTCGTCTTCCGGCGCCAGTGGCGGCGCCGCGACGCCGCGGCACCCGCGCAGCCCTGGCGCAACGGCTGGCTGCTTGCCGCGCTCGGCGTGTGGGCCGGCTACGGCGTGGCCGGCCTGACCGAGTGGTACTTCGGCGACGCCGAACCATCGCTGCTCTACCTGGCCGTGCTCGGCATCGCCCTGGGCGGCGCCGCGGCCGGACCCATGACCCGACGAAACCGAGCGAGGACCGTCGATGAGTGAACGCCCGCTGTTCCCGCGCGCGAGCGGCATCCTGCTGCACCCCACCTGCCTGCCCGGTCCCGACGGCATCGGCGACCTGGGTCCCGGCGCGCACCGCTTCGTGGACTGGCTGGCCGACCACAACCAGTCGCTGTGGCAGGTGCTGCCGCTGGGCCCGACCAGCTACGGCGACTCGCCCTACCAGACGCTGTCGGCCTTCGGCGGCAACCCGCTGCTGGTCAGCTTCGAGCGACTGCGCGACGACGGCTGGCTGGCGGACGCCGACCTGGCCGCGCGCCCGGCCCTGCCGGGCGAACGCGTCGATTACGGCCCGGTCATCACGTGGAAGTCCGCGATGCTCGACGTCGCCTTCGCGAACTTCTGCGCGCGCGGCGGCAAGGGCCCCTGGGCCGAGTTCACGGCGTGGTGCGCCGGCGAGGCCGCCTGGCTGGACCCGCTGGCCCTGTTCCTGGCGCTGAAGGAGGACCACGGCGGCAAGCCCTGGCCCGAGTGGGCGCCGGCGCTGGTGGCGCGCGAGGAGGCCGCGCTGGCCGCGGCCCGCGATCGCCTGGCCAAGCGCATCGACGCGCACCGCTTCCGGCAGTGGCTTTTCGCCACGCAGTGGGGCGCCTTGCGCGACCACGCGCGGGCGCGCGGCGTGCGCCTGGTCGGCGACGTGCCCATCTTTGTGGCCTACGACAGCAGCGATGTGTGGCAGCAGCCGCACCTGTTCCAGCTCGACGCGAAGGGCCGCCCGCTGGCCGTGGCCGGCGTGCCACCCGACTACTTCAGCGCCACCGGCCAGCTGTGGGGCAACCCGCTCTACGACTGGGACGCGGCGAAGGCCGACGGCTACCGCTGGTGGCAGGCCCGCCTGCGCGCCTGCCTGGCGCAGGTCGACCTCGTGCGCCTGGACCATTTCCGCGGCTTCGAGGCCTACTGGCGCGTGCCCGCCGGCGCGCCGACGGCCGTGGATGGCATCTGGGTGCCCGGGCCGGGGGCGGACCTGTTCGCCGCGCTGCGTGACGGCCTCGGTGGTCGGCTGCCGCTCATCGCCGAGGACCTCGGCGTCATCACGCCCGCGGTCGATGCGCTGCGCGAGGCGTTCGACCTGCCTGGGATGAAGGTGCTGCAGTTCGCCTTCAGCGGCCCGGACAACGCCTTCCTGCCGCACGAGCACGTGCCGCACGCCATCGTCTACACGGGCACGCACGACAACGACCCGGTGCTGGGATGGTGGGAGCACCTGGCCTCGCCGGCGGAGAAGGACCTGGTGCGCGAGTATGTCGGCGCGCCGGTGACCGAGCCGCACTGGGCGCTCATCCGCCTGGGACTGGCGTCGTGCGCGCACACGTTCATCACGACGATGCCGGACGTGCTCGGCCTGGGCCGCGAGGCGCGCTTCAACCTGCCGGGCGCCGACGCCGGCAACTGGTGCTGGCGCCTGCCCGAGGGCGCCCTCGACGACCCGGCAGGCGACCGCCTGGCCCGACTCACCTGGATCTACCGCCGCGCGCCCGGACAGAAGGCGCCTGCACGGCAGGATCCCGAGCCGCCGGCGGCGGGGAGCTTCGCATGAAGTCGCCGCTCGCCCTCCTGCGCGACCTGCCCGCCGACTTCCGCCGGGTGCTGCTGGCCACGCTCTTCTTCGGCGCGGTGTCCGGCATCATCTCGTCGACGTTCAACAACTACCTGTCGGACGTCCACGGGTTCGACGCCTCGAGCCGAGGCTGGCTCGAGCTGCCGCGCGAGGCGCCGGGCTTCGTCATCTTCGGCGTGGTCGCGCTGCTGCTGCTGCGCCTGCGCGAGAGCCGCATCGCCGCGCTGGCCATGATCGCGACGATGGCCGGCTCGCTCGGCCTGGGCTGGCTGGCGCCGGGACCTGCGCTGCTCGTGGTCTGGACCATCGTCTGGTCCCTGGGCGACCACATCATCTTCGCGGTCGAGGGCCCCCTGGGCCTGAAGCTGGCGAAGGAAGGCGCCGAGGGCCGGCGCCTGGGGCAGCTGGGCGGCGCCCGCAACATGGGCGTCATCCTCGGCGTCTCGGGCGTGTGGCTGACCGCGAAGTTCGTGGGCGACCGCTACGACCTGTTCTACCTGGCGGGCGCGGCGTGCGCGCTGGTGGCGGGGCTCTTCTACCTGCGCGTGCAGATCGGCAAGGGCGAGGCCCCGTCGCGCAAGCTGGTCTGGCGGCGCGAGTACGGCATCTTCTACGCCATCAGCGCCCTGTTCGGCATCCGCAAGCAGATCTTCCTGGTCTTCGGCACCTGGGTGCTGGTGTCGCTGCACCACGTGTCGGTGTCGACCATCGCGCTGCTGTACTTCATCGCCTCGGCGCTCGGCGTGCTCATGCGGCCGCTGCTGGGCGACGTCATCGACTGGCTGGGCGAGCGCATCGTCCTGGCCGCGGACGAGTTGCTGCTGCTGGGCGTGTGCCTGGTCTACGCCTTCGCGTCGGACCTGCTGCCGGCGCCGTGGGACCTGTGGGTGCTGTTCGCCGCCTACATCCTGGACAACGTCCTGTTCGCCCTGCGCGTGGCCCGCACCACCTACCTGAAGAAGATCGCCCGCGACCCCTCGGACATCACGCCGACCATCTCGCTGGGCGTGACCATCGACCACGCCGTGGCCATGACCCTGCCCATCCTGTCGGGCTGGCTGTGGGAACGCTATGGCCACCAATGGGTTTTCCTGCTGGCCGGGGCCCTCGCGCTGGCCGGCTTCTTCGTTTGCCTGCGGATCCGGGTGCCCGTGCGGCCGGTTGCTGGCGCGGCCGGCGCCGGCGGTGCATAATATCCGGCTCAACCCCCGCCGCCCTGGAGGCGCCAAGATGGACAACAATCGCCGCTGGATGCTGCTGCCGCCGGGCCTGTCGGCCGTGCTGGCGTTGCTGGTCGTGGCGCTGGGCGGCTGCGGCAAGACCGAGCTGACCACGCCCGGGCCGGTGGGCAACCCGTTCGTCCCTGCCAAGGTGGGCACTGACAGCACGCTCGAGGTCATGACCTGGAACATCGAGGTCTTCCCCAAGGCGGGCACCACGGTGGACTGGGTCCGGCAGATCATCGAGGGCGTGCAGCCGGACATCGTGGCCGTCGAGGAGATCTCGAATGCCGCGTCGTTCACGGCCCTCTCCACCTCGCTCGGCGGGTGGGACGGCGCGCAGGCCACCAGCGATGCCTACCAGAACGTCGGCTTCCTGTACCGCGTCGACGGCGGGCTCGAGATGACGGCGATCTACGAGATCTTCTCGTCCGGCGAGTACTCGCGCCCGTTCCCGCGCGCACCGTATGTGTTCGAGGGCACGTGGAAGGGCACGCCCATCTTCGTCATCGCCAACCACCTGAAGGCGTCGGGCAACGGCGTCATGGATCCCGCCGATCCCTGGGACGAGGAGACGCGCCGCCGCGATGCCTGCGTCCTGCTGGCCGAGTACGTGACAACGCAGCTGGCGGGCCAGCGCGTGTTCGTCGTCGGCGACATGAACGACGAACTGACCGACGCCGCGGCCAACAACGTCTTCCAGACGTTCCTGGACGCGCCCGACACCTTCAAGTTCGCCGACATGGCCATCGCCCAGGGCCCGAGCGACGACTGGTCGTACCCGACCTGGCCCAGCCACCTCGACCACATCCTGGTCACCGCGCCGCTGTTCGACGCCCTGACGGGTCCGGCGGCGCTGACGACCGTCGTGCCCCTGGGCGCCTACATGCCCAACGGGATGGGCAAGTATGTGGCCGAGGTCAGCGACCACCTGCCGGTCATCACGCGGTTGCAGCCGTGAGCATTCACGGCGGCCCCGTCGTCCACCTGAAGCCGGGCCGCGAGAAGTCGCTGCGCCGCTGGCATCCGTGGATCTTCTCGGGCGCCATCGCGCGCGTCGAGGGCACGCCCAACGCCGGCGACACGGTGGTCGTGAAGGCCGCCAACGGCACGCCGATGGGCCTGGGCGCGTACTCGCCGCACTCGCAGATCCGCGTGCGCCTGTGGACTTTCGACCCGCGCCTGGAGATCGACGCCGGCTTTCTGGCCGGGCAGGTCGCGGCCGCCGTCGCGCGGCGCGGCACACCCGATGAGGGCGGCCCCTGGGCCCGCCGCCTGGTCAACGCCGAAAACGACGGCCTGCCGGGGCTCATCGTCGACCGCTACGGCGACCACCTGGTGGCGCAGGTCCTGTCGGCGGGTTGCGAGCGCTGGAAGGAAGAGATCGCCGACGCGCTGCTGGCGGCGACCGGCTGCGCCGGCCTGCACGAGCGCTCGGACGCCGACGTGCGCATCAAGGAGGGGCTGCCCGTCCGCGCCGGCCACTGGCGGGGGCA
>CAINDZ010000332.1 GCA_903847545.1 uncultured bacterium
GCGCTCCTCGTGCAACCCGGCGAACGCGCCGCGCACCGGCTCCATCGTCACCGTGAACTCGCCGGCCTTGCCGGCCTCGCCGTTCGCGGTGAACAGCTGCCGGCTCCATGCGCCGTCCCTGTAGGCGCGGGTGTTGCCGTCATCCTCGTACAGCTCGAATTGCGTGCTGCCCTGCGGATACACGTCCAGCGTCAGCACGTCGGTGGGCACCTGGCCGTCGTACAGCGCCGCGGGATACATCGGCAGGATGGCGCCGCCGCGCACGAACACCGGCAGCTTCTCCAGCGTCACCGGCACGGCGATGTCGATGCCCTGCGGCCCGGCCGTGGTCACGGTGCCGTCGGTATAGTCGATCCACGTGCCCTGAGGCAGGTGGATGCCCTCGCGCCAGCCGCCGCCGGCCGCCTGTGCCTGGAACACGGGCGCCACCAGCAGGTCGCGGCCCAGGCAGAACTGGTTGGGATGGTCCTGCGTCCACGCGTGCGGGTCGCCGGGGTTGTCCCACATCAGCCCGCGCACGATCGGCGCGCCGGTGTCCTCGGCCTCCTTCGCCAGCGTGTACATGTACGGCATCAGGCGCATCTTCGTCTTCAGGTACGAGCGGTTGATGCTGCGGTACGGCTCGTCGAACCACCACGGATGCTTGCGCTCGGCCTTCGACCAACCGGACATGCCCATGAGCACCGGCGTGAAGCACTTCCACTGCAGGTCGCGCGTGAACGTCTCGGGGCTGCCGCCGTAGATGCCGTCGACGTCGCCGGTCGCGTACGCCTGGCCCGACAGGCCCGAGCCGATGAGCGTGGGGATGTGCCAGCGGATGTAGTCCCAGTTGCCCGCCTGGTCGCCGGTCCAGGTCACGGCGTAGCGCTGCATGCCGGCCCAGCCCATCACCGTCCACAGGAACGGGCGGCTGTCCGAATTGTCGAGGATGCCCTGTGCCGCCTGGCGGTTGGCGTCCATCGCGAACTGGTGGCCCTCGCCGGTCCACGCCACGTCCAGCTTCTGCACGCGCGTGCCGGCCGTGCCCACTTCCCACGCGATCTTCTCGACGCCGTTCTCGGTCCACAGCCCGGTGTGGAAGCCCAGTCGGCGCAGGCTGTCGACCACCGCGGGCAGGTCGGTGTAGCCGCAGCCGTAGCCGTCGTTCGGCAGGATCCAGCCGCCGGGCATGTCGTGCTCGCGGTACTTGCGCGCCACCGAGGCGACGACGTCGGGCGTCGTCCCGGTGGGGCCGTCGCTCCAACCGGCGGGCACGGTGCCCGGCTTGTCGGCGTTGTCGCGGTCGTTGTAGCAGTCGGCGTCGCCGTACTCGAACGCCCAGCGCGGCAGCAGCGGCGCGCGCCCCGTCCACTGCGTGTACAGTTCGAGCACGCGGTGGATGTCGGGCCCGGTGAAGTAGTACGCGTCGAAGCGGTCCTCCTTGTGCGTCGCGACGAGGTACTGCTCCGAGCGGAAGTCGTAGGCGCCGTCGCTCCACGTGTTGCGCAGCACGCCATAGCCGGCGGCGGACATGTAGAACGGAGCGGGGCTGGGGCGGTCGCCCTCCTCCCAGCCGCCCGAGTACGAGATCTCCAGCAGGCGCCCGTTGAACTCGTAGGAGCCGTTCTGCTGGCCGCCGCCGAGGAAGTGTTCGGCCGGCGCCTTCGCGAGCACCTGGCAGCTTCCGGCGGCAGAGAGGTCGAGGGGCTTCAGTTCGCGCCACAACGGCGCGGGGACGCCGGTGCGCGACAGCGTGAACAGCAGCGGCGCGCGCTGCACCTTCAACGCCACCGCCGGCGTCGACAGCACGAAGCCGTCCGGGGCGTCGGTGACGGCCACGGCCACCGCCGCCGCTTCCTGCGGCAGCACGATCGGCGCGGTGCCGCTGCCTTCGCCCGTGATCTTTTCATCGGGCCCGGCCTGCAGGCGCAGGACGTCGTCGCGCAGGAACTCGATGCGCACGGCCGCGCCCGACGACGTGGCGATGGTGACGACGTTGCCGTCCCGCTGCAGGTCGACGAGGTCGCCCAGCGGCACGGCCAGGGCGGCGGGGACCAGCGACGCGACGAACACGGCCACGAGCAGCGCCGACACGGCGGGCGCACGACGGGATGCGGACACGGGAGCCTCCGAAGGTAGGGGACAGGGGCGACGGTGGTCATTCTAGCGGATGGGGGATAGGCGTCGAGGGGGTAATCCGCGGCGGGCTACCGGTGGCCGGCGCCGCCGTAGGCGACGAAGCCGCCCCAGGCGGCAGGCGCGGCGTAAGGGTGCGTGCCGCCGGGTGTGACGGTGTCGCGCAGGCGCCGCTGCGCCGCGCGCAACGCGCCGCCGACGGTGACGGGCGGCCCGTTCGGGTCGCTGCGCGCGAGCTCCTCGTAGAAGTACGTCATCAGCCTCGCCGTGGCCTGGTCCTCGACCTTCCACAGGCTGCTGACCACGTTGCGGGCGCCTGCGGCGAAGAACGCGGCCGTCAGGCTCAGCATGCCGTCGTCGTCGGTCTCGCGCCCCAGTCCCGTCTCGCAGGCCGACAACGTGACCAGGTCGGCGTCCAGAACCCAGCCCAGGCGCACCTCGCGTGCCGTGAGCAGGCCGTCGTCGCCGGCGGCCTCGGCCAGGACCAGCGCCGAGCGGTCCGGCGCGCGGCAGTCGACCAGGGCGTGTGTAGCCAGGTGGATCAGTCCCACGTTCGCCAGGCCGCCGCTGCCGGCCAGGCGGGACAGCCCGGCCTCACTGGCGCCGTCACCCATCAACGTGGGCCCGGTGGGGAACGAGGCGCGGATGGCGGCCGCCTCGTCGCGCGAGGCCGCCAGGCGCGGCAGGGCGCCGAGCGCATCGCGATTGTGGCCGAGGGCGCTGCGCAGCACGGCGCCGCGCGGCTTCGTGTCGGCAGGCGTCGCATGCGTCGAGTCGGACACTCCGCGAGCTGTGGCCACCACGGCGCCGCCGCCGTACGGCGGGTCGGCCACGACCAGCGCCGGCCGCAGGTGCAGTCGCGCGGGCGAGGCGCCGGCGTTCAGGAAGTCCAGCGCCGAAGGCGCGGCCAGGATCTCGCCGCGATCCAGCAGCGAAGGGCCGTTGCGGGGCCCGAGGGGCGCCAGCGGCACGCCGCCCATCGGGTCGGCGGCCACGACCAGCAGGCGGCGCGCCCCGGCCAGCTCCGACGCCACGGGCGCGAAACGCTGCGTCCACACCGAGTCGGCCAGCGCCGTCCAGCGCGCATCGCCGGGCAGCGCGCCGGCCACGGCGTCGCGGTACCGGTGCAGTTGCCGCGTCGACGCCTTCCAGGCGGTGTCCGGCGAGCGACGCCAGGTGACGCCCTGTCCCGGCGTCAGCACGTAGGTCCACACCGCGCGCCGGCCCATCGCCAGCGACACGTCCAGCCAGCCCAAGACGACGTCGCCGGCCGCCAGCTTCCCGCCCACCTGCGCCGGGGTGGCCGTGGCCACCGCCAGCGGCATCGCCAGCGCGGTGCGTGCCGCGTCGCACTCGTTCCACAGTTGCTGCCAATGCCGTTTCTCGTCGCGTCCGGTGGCGGCGGCCAGCGCCGCCTCGATCTCCAGTTGCCGCCGCTGCAGGCTGTCTCCGCGCGAGGCGCGCCACGCCACGGCGAGGCGGCCGCGCCCGGCCTCGAGCACCTGCCAGGCCTCGTCGTGCCTGCGGTCCAGCAACAGCGCGTGGGCCAGCAGCGCCCGCGGCGAGCCGCCGATGGTCGCCGCCTCCATGTCGCCGCCCGCGATGGCGCGCAACTCGTCGTGCAGGGCCACGGCTTCGCGCAGCAGGGGCAGAGCGTCCTTTACCCTGTTCTGGGCGATGAGCACGCGAGCCAGTCCCGTCATCGCCCGCGTGCGCTCGCGGTTCACGTCGACCGAGTGCGATGCGCCGGCGGCGATGGCGGCGATCGCCCGTCGATAGTAGCCCTCGGCGCGATCGAGGAAGCCGGCATACGCCATCACATCGGCCATGCCGCACAGGGGCGCGGTCATCTCGGGATGGCCCTCGCCGTACAGCGACTCGGTGATGAAGACGGCCTGTCGGAACATGATCTCGGCGGAGAAGTCGGTGGCGATCTCCATCTGCACGGCGCCGATGTTCTGTGCCGTCGTCGCCGTCAGCGGGTGCACGTTGCCGTGGATGGCGCGCAGGCCCGACATCACCCTGACGTACATGTCGAGGGCCTGCTGCGGCTCGCCGTCCAGCCAGTGGACCGAGGCCAGCAGGTCGAGCGTGCGCAGCGTCTGCGGGTTGTTCGGGCCGTAGATCGCGGTGCGCGTCGCCAGCGCCTCGTGCAGGATCTCCTCGGCCTCGATCATGTTGCCCTGGCTGATCAACACGGTCGCCAGGCCCTCGCGCGCCGCGGCGCCTTCCCGGCTGCCCGGGCCCAGGTCGTCGTCGATCAGCAGGAGCGCCTGGCGCATCCGGTACTCGGCCTCGGCCAGCTGGCCCAGCCGCAGGCGGCACACGCCGAGGTCGAAGTGGAGGCGACCCGCCTCGGCGCCGCGGGGGGCGCCGGGCGCCTCGAGGGCGGCCGTGAACCGCGCCGCGGCCGCGACATAGTCGCCGGCGTGGAACAGGTCCGCGGCCGGCGCGGCCGGCGGCGTGCCAGCTCGTGCACAGGGGGCGGCCCACGGCGCTGTCGCCAGCGCCAGCCCGATCACCACGATGATCCGGCCGGAAACGCGCATCCCATCCCCCGTGGCCATCATGTCGTCGGTCGATTATCACCCATCTCGAGCATTTCGCGCAAGACCCTCAGGCACCGGTGCAGGTGGACGCGCAGGGTTTCCGGCGCCCGGTCCAGCTCGGTCGCCAGGTCCTCGTAGCTGCGGTCCTCCAGGAATCGGCCCCGGACCAGGATCCGGCACAGTTCGCGGATGCGCCCGAGCGCGCCGTGGAGTGCCGCCAGGCGTTCGCGTTCCTGGGCCAGGTCGAGGGCGTCCGGATCGTGGGAACGCAGGCTTTCGTCGATCTCCACCAGGAAGCGCCGCCGGCGCAACCGGTCGATGCGGCGCGCCAGCGCGATGCGGATCGCCAGGCTGCGGAACGAGCCCCGCAGCACGAAGCCCTCGGCGCCCACGTAGCGCCACAACTGGATCGAGGCTTCCTGGAGCAGGTCCTGCAGGTCGTCGGCGGGCAGGTGGCCGGCCGCGAGCACGGCCGCCTTCATCACGGACTCGACGGCCCGGCACGCGGCCGTGTCGCCCTGGACGAAAAGCCGCAGCAAGGCGGCGTCGTCGCCGTCCCCGGGGACGCGGGCGAGGGGAGTCTCATCTCTGCGTATCGTCATGCCCCATCGGCGTTTCCGTCATCGATCGTCACCGGTGCGGTCCAAATCGCATTCCGGGTTGAACATTAGGCCATGCCGTGCGACATATCAACGCACTTCGCCGGGGAAGGGATGCCGGATGGATCATCGAGAAGCCAGTCTCCTGCTCGTGGACTACGTCAAGGGCAGCGTCGGCGCCGACCAGCGCCGCGCCGTGGCGGAGCATGTGGCGGCCCATCCCGAGTGCGCCGAGACGGTGCGCTTCCTGCAGCAGCTCGACGCCGACCTGCAGGCCCACCGCGCGCGCCTCCTCGACGAGCACCCGGCCGCCGATGCCCTCGTGACCTATGCCGTCGGCGCCGCGGGCGAACAGGAGGATGTGGAGCACGCCGCCATCGCCGCCCATGTGGGGCAGTGCGTGACCTGCTTCGGCGACCTGCAGGTGGTGCGGCGCGTGCATGCCGAACTGGTGGAGCCGGCCGAGCCCGCCGCGACGGGCGGCAGGCGGCGCGGCGGCTGGGTGACGCTGGGGGCCGCGCTGGCTGCAACGCTCGTGCTGGGCGTGGTGGCGGGGCGCGTCATGTCGCCGACGTCGGCCGGGCAGGGCTGGTCGGGCGCCGTTCCCTTCGTGCGCGTGGTGGGCAACGTGCGGGCGGGCGAGGTCCCGGCGTTCACGGTGCCGCGGCAGGCGCCGTCGGTGCCGTTCGCCGTGGCCTGGGACCCGTGGCAGTTGCCGGGCGCGACCATCGCGACGCCGCTCGTTATCCGTCTGGAACCCGCAGGCGGGGGCAAGGCCGCGTGGACGCTGGCCACCACCACCGGCGAGGCTTGGGACGCAGCGGGCGGGACGCTGACGTTCCTGGCGCCGTCCGCCGTGCTCTCGTCGGGTGCGTGGAACGTGGTCGTCGCCGGCCCCGACGGCGCGACGGCCTTCACTTCACGGCTGTCCCTGACCCTTCGGTAAGCGCCCAGCGCCTTCCCGCCGCCAGGTTCTCCCACGCCTCGACCCGACCCGACGGCCACGTCACCACGACGCGCGCGACCGCCGCCTTGCCCAGGCCGAAGTGTTGCTCGAGCGCCGGGTTGAGGTTGCCGTTCAGGCCGCCCGCGCCGACGATGCGCGCCTGACGGCGCCCCTCGGCTTGCACCTCGATGCGCGCGCCGATCGCCGAGCGGTTCGAGCGCGTGCCGGACAGCGCGATCACGAACGCGTTCCCGCCGCGCGATTCGTTGCGGTACACCTGTGCCGGGTTGTCCCTGGGCTTGCCGTTCTCCGCGTAGTGCACCCGCGGCGTGACCACGACGTCGAGGTCCAGGTCGCCGTCGACATCGAACGCCGTCGAGACCGCCAGTCCGGCAGTGCAGGCGGGACTGAATGCTGCCGCCACCGTGCCGAACCGGCCACCGCCGCGATTGAGCCGAAGGTGGATGGGAGTGGCCGCCGTGTTGGAGGCGGTCATCAGCGGCACCAGGTCCGGCAGCCCGTCCTGGTCCACATCGGCCCAGACCGGCCCGCTCATCAGCGTGTACGCGGTCCACAGCCCGGCCTCGGCGCCGAGCCGCCGCCACCGCCCGCCGCCCTCATCGAGTTGCACCGTATTGCGCCCGCCCTGGGCGTCGGTCTGCAGCGCCAGGAAGTCGATGTCGCCGTCCGAGTCCACGTCGTACCAGCAGGGGGCGTACGACTTGGGCTCATGGCCCAGCGTCAGCGTGTCCGGCCGGTCGTCGAAGCGCCCCTCGCGGTTGCGGAACCACAGCACGGGCACGTCCAGGGCGAAAAAACCCGACGTGGGGAACATCGTCAGGTCGACCCAGCCGTCGCCGTCGACATCGAAGGTGCTCGTCGGTGCGGCGCCGTGCGCGTCGTCGGTCACGGGCGGCAGGCCGAACATCCGGGCGACCTCCAGGCGGTCGCCGCGGTTGAGCAGAAGCCAGTGCCGCGTCAGGCCCACGTCGGCCAGTCCCGGCACATTGCGCACCTCGCCGACCAGGAGGTCCAGGCGGCCGTCGCGGTCGACGTCGACCAGGTCGGGCATCTGCCAGCGTCCCCGGTTGCCGGCCGGCCACTCGGCCGCCACGGGATGTCCCGCCGGCGGCGCCACGACCGGCCAGGGCGCGAAGCGACCATCACCCATCGCGCGCCACGCCGTCAGTTCGTAGTTGGCCTCGTCCGGCAACGAGGCACGGTGGCTCGTCTGGTTGATGCTGGGCTGCGCGTCCATCCATGTGCGCGCCTGGCCGGCAACGACCAGGTCGCAGCGGCCGTCGTTGTCCAGGTCCCCGCGCGTCGACTGCTGGATGTAGGTGGGCAGGCCGGCGTCGGGCACGGGCGAGAACCGGCCGCGGCCGTCGTTGCGCAGCACGACCGAGGCGCCGGGGAACGCGTTGCTCTGCCCGAGCAGCAGGTCGAGGTCGCCGTCGGCGTCGATGTCGAGCACGCACAGCGTCCCGACATCGCCGCCGCTCTCGACCGGCATGGCGCCGGCGATGCGCGCCAGCCTGACATCGGGGGCGACCATGGGGAACGTGCCCGCGCGCTGGGTGACGGTGTCGGCCAGGACGTCACTGAGCAGGCCCAGTTGGTGGCGGCTGTCGAGGGGGGTCTGGGCCGTCGCTGGGTGGGCGGCGGCCAGCAGGGCGAACAGC
>CAINDZ010000333.1 GCA_903847545.1 uncultured bacterium
CCGAGCCCGTGGCGGCGGCGCCGGCCCAGCCCGCGGCCCCGAAGAAGCCCGGGACCGGATTCATCCCCCTGGGCAACATGAAGAAGCCGGCAGCGGCCGAGCCCGTCGCTGTGCGGGCCGCGGTCGCCGCGGCGCCGGCCGCCCCGGCGGCTCCCGCGGCCTCGGCCGCCGGTGACGACGAGAAGCGCGGCGGCGGCGCCCCGGCCAAGATGCGCGAAGCGATGCGCGTGGACGCCGAGCGCCTGGACCACCTGATCGAGACGATCGGCGAGCTGGTCATCGCCGAGTCGATGGTCAGCCAGTCGCCCGAGATGAAGAAGGCCGGCATGTCCGTCAAGCTGGCCAAGGACCTCGACCACCTCGACAAGATCTGCCGCGAGCTGCAGGAAATCGGCATGTCGCTGCGGATGGTGCCGGTGCGCCCCGTCTTCCAGAAGATGGCCCGCCTGGTGCGCGACCTGTCCAAGAAGCAGGACCGCGACGTCGAGTTCATCGTCAGCGGCGAGGACACCGAGCTGGACAAGAACGTCGTCGACAAGATCGGCGACCCGCTGGTTCACATGGTCCGCAACGCGGTCGACCACGGCATCGAGGCCGACCCCGCCGACCGCCTGAAGCTGGGCAAGCCGGCGCAGGGCCGCATCGAGCTGCGCGCCTTCCACAAGGGCGGCAACATCTGCATCGAGATCGAGGATGACGGCAAGGGCCTCGACCGCGAGGCGATCATGGCCAAGGCCATCAGCCGCGGCATGCTGCGCGAGGGGGACAACCCCAGCGACCGCGACCTGTTCATGCTCATCTTCGAGCCGGGATTCTCGACGGCCAAGCAGGTCACCGACATCTCGGGTCGCGGCGTGGGCATGGACGTCGTGCGCCGGAACATCGAGGAGCTGCGCGGCACCGTCGACATCACGTCGTCGCCGGGCAAGGGCTCGACGTTCAGCATCAAGCTGCCGCTGACCCTGGCCATCATCGAGGGCATGGTCATCCGCGTCGGCCAGGAGCACTACATCATCCCGACGCTGTCGGTGGTGCGCCTGATCCGGCCGACCACGCGCGAGATCACCCACGTGTTCGACCGCGGCGAGATGCTGGCCTTCGAGGGCAGCCACCTGCCGCTGTTCCGCCTGGCCGGCCTGTTCGACGTCGACGCCGCCAAGACGCGCCCCGAGGACGCGATGGTCGTCATCGTCGAGGACGAGGGCCGCAAGGTGGGCCTGATGGCCGACGAGCTGCTCGGCCAGCAGTCGATCGTCATCAAGAGCCTGGGCGAGACGATGCAGGGCACCGACGGCGTGGCCGGCGGCGCCATCATGAGCAACGGCAATGTCGCGCTGATCCTCGACATCGCCGGCATCGTGCGCGTGGCGCACCAGGTCGACACGACGGCGCACTGCCAGGCCAGCCGCGCCTCGGCGTCGCTCGACACGGACATCACCAACGCCGGCAGCCTGCCGGCCTTCGACGACGACGACAGCGCCGGCGCCATCGCCGGGCTGATGGACACGCTTACGGTCTAGGGGACGGGGCCGGGCGCCGCCCGGCCGCACAAACGGGGGCACAGCCCCGCGACGGAGGTAGGAAATGGCAACGGATTCGACCACCAGCAGGGTCGCCCAGGCAGGGAAGTTCCTCTCCTTCATCCTGGGAGACGAGGAGTACGGGCTCGAGATCCTGAAGGTCCAGGAGATCAACGGCATGATGGGCATCACCCGCGTGCCGCGGACCCCGGACTACGTGCGCGGCGTGATCAACCTGCGCGGCCGCGTGATCCCCATCGTGAGCCTTCGCAAGAAGTTCAAGATGGCATCGGTGCCCGACACCGAGAAGACCTGCATCATCGTCGTCCAGGTGCGCTACGCGGACCGCGAGATCACGATGGGTATCATCGTCGACGAGGTGTCCGAGGTGCTGAACATCGGCGACGGCCAGATCGAGCCGCCCCCGAGCTTCGGCGGCGGGATGGAAGAGGCCGACTTCATCACCGGCATGGGCAAGCTCGAGAACAAGGTCGTCATCCTGCTGGATATCGACCGCGTCATGAGCGGCTCCGAGATGGACGCCGTGGTGCAGGCGGCGGGCTAGTCCGTCCTCGCGGCGAACCGGGGATGTCGGCAAGCGGGAAAGGACCGAGACGATCGTGAAGGTGGGAAGGAAAGGCACGGCTCTCCTGGACGCGCCCGCCGCGGTTGGCATGACCGCGGCCGAGCTGGCGGCGTACCAGAAGCTGCTGTTCGCCCAGACCGGGATCGTCCTGCAGGACAACAAGCAGGCCCTGGTCGAGGCGCGCGTGTCCCTCCGTCTGCGTGCGCTGGGCATGTCCTCCTACCGCGAGTACCTCGAGCTGCTGCGGCAGGACCGTTCGGGCGAGGAACTGGTCCAGCTGATCGATGCCGTCTCGACGAACGTCACGCACTTCTTCCGCGAGGACGAGCACTTCGCGTTCCTGGGCAAGGTCGTCGAGCGCTGGACGCAGGCGGGCAAGGACCGCCTGCGCATCTGGTCGGCGGCCTGCTCGACCGGCGAGGAGCCGTACTCCATCGCGATGACCCTGGACGCGGCGATCGGCCGCCGCCGCTGCGACACGAAGATCCTGGCCACGGACATCAGCACGCGGGTGCTGGCCGAGGCCCAGGCGGGCGTCTACCCCGAGGCGCGGCTGGCCACGGTGCCGGACGCGCGCCGGCGGGCCTGCTTCCGGCGCGTGAGCGCCGACGGGCAGCCCATGTACGAGGTGAACCCGGACCTGCGCGCGATGGTCATGTTCCGGCGCCTGAACTTCAAGGCGATGCCGTACCCCATCCGCGGCGCGTTCGACATCATCTTCTGCCGCAACGCCATGATCTATTTCGACCGCCCCCAGCGCGAGCGCATGGTGGGCGAGTTTGCCCGGCTGCTGAAGCCGGGCGGGTTCCTGCTCGTGGGCCACGCGGAGACGCTGATCGGCATGTCCGACCGTTTCCGGGTGATCCGGCCATCCATCTATGAACGCCTCAAGGACGGGGTGAGAACTTGACGCAAGTCGTGGAAAGACCGGGACAGGTCCTGCGGTCCAAGCGCAGCATCTGCGTCGACATCTCGGACATGAAGATGACGTGCAACCGCGAGGACGTGCTCGTCACGTACTCGCTGGGCTCGTGCGTCGGGCTGACGCTGTACGACCCGCTGGCGGGCATCGGCGCCATGATCCACTGCATGCTGCCGATGTCGAAGATCGATCCGGAGAAGGCGCGGCTGAAGCCGTACATGTTCGTCGACACCGGCGTCGCCGCGATGCTGCACGACATGTACCAGGCCGGGGCCAAGCGCCAGAACCTCATCGCGAAGGTGGCGGGCGCCGGCTCGCCGCTCGGCCGCGAGGAGACCTTCCGCATCGGCCAGCGCAACTACACCATCCTGCGCAAGTTCCTGTGGAAGAACAACATCCTCATCGCCAAGGAAGACGTGGGCGGCACCAAGGCGCGCACGCTCTACCTGCACATGGCGGACGGTCGCACGACGGTCAAGTCCGAGGGACAGGAGGTGGAGCTGTGAGCGAGCGCGAAAACATCCTGGCCCGGATCGAGACCGTACCGTCCCTGCCGTCGGTGGTGATCAAGTTGAGGCAGTACCTCAACGAACCGGACGTCAACTTCGACACCCTGGCGCGGATGATCGAATACGATCCCGGCCTGACGGCCAACGTGCTGCAGTTGTCGAATTCGGCCTACTTCGGCTGGTCCAAGTCGATCAGCACCGTGAAGGAAGCCATCGTCAGGCTGGGCACCAACCGCATCTTCCAGATGGTGCTCTGCATGTCGGTGGCGCCGCTGGTGCGCAAGCCGATCAAGGGCTACGACATGGACTCCGAGGGCCTGTGGCGGCACTCGATCTCGACGGCGATCTGCGCCGAGTTGGTGGCCGCCGAACTGCAGCTGTCCTGCGGCGGCGAGGCCTTCACGGCCGGCCTGCTGCACGACATGGGCAAGATCGTGCTGGGGACGTTCGTCGACATCGACGACAGCCCCATCAAGGAAGTCATGCTGGCCGACAAGCTGGCCTTCAACGAGGCCGAGCAGATGGTCCTGGGCATCGACCACGCCGAGGTGGCCGCGGCGCTGCTGCGCGCGTGGAACCTGCCCGACCATGTCGCCGAGGCCGTGCGGTGGCACCACCAGCCGTCGCTGGCCCCCGAGAACCAGCGCGAGCTGGCCGACCTGGTGCACGTGGCCGACATCCTGTGCCTCGACTTCGGCTTCGGCGGCGGCGCCGACGGCCTCAGCTACCGCCTGGACCGCAGCGCCAGCGAGCGCCTCGGCCTGGGCGTGGGCGTTGCCGAGAAGGTCGGCGCGCAGGTCATGATCGCGGTCACCGAGCTCAACTCCATGTTCCAGACAGTCAGGGAAGGTGAGGGCAATGGCGTTCAACATTCTTCTCGTTGACGATTCGGTCACCGTCAGGTCCGTGATCTCCAAGGCCCTGCACCTGGCCGGTGTCGACATCAACCTCCTGTACCAGGCCGCCAACGGCCAGGAGGCGCTCGAGATCCTGGAGGCGGAGTGGATCGACATCGTCCTGTGCGACATCAGCATGCCGATCATGGACGGCGAGACGCTCGTCGCCAGGATGGGCGAGAACGGCATGATCAAGACGATCCCCGTGGTCATCGTCTCGTCGGCCGGCAGCGAGCCGCGCATCCAGCGGCTGCGCGACATGGGCGTGCGCGACTACATCCAGAAGCCGTTCACCCCGGAGCGCATCCGCGAGGTGGTCGACAACGTGATGGGGGTTTCGAGACATGCGTGACCAGATCGTCGAGGCCGTCAGCACGACCTTCCTGCAGGTGGTCGAGCAGCTGACCTTCATGTTCGGCGAGCCCGCCGACAAGGGCGACATCGTGGATGTCGACGGCGAGTACATCCTGGCCCAGTTGTCGTTCACGGGCGACCTGTGCGGCACACTGTCGCTGGCGGTGCCCAACGACTGCGTGCCGGAGATCGCGGCCAACATCCTGGGCCTCGAGCCCGAGGAGATGGAGGCCAACTCGATGGCCCCCGACTCGCTGGGCGAGATGCTCAACGTGATCTGCGGGCACGTGATCATGGCCATCGCGGGCAAGGGCGCGGACTTCAAGCTGGGCTCGCCCGCGATCGGGCCGGCCACGCCGGCCTTCCTGGCCGACGCCGCGAACGACAGCGACTGGCTGGGCTTCCTGCTGGAAGAGAACCTGGTGCTCCTGGGCCTCGTCACGGAGTAGCGACTTGAAGAACATCCGAGTGCTGATCGTCGACGATTCGCCGACGGTGTGCGCCATCATCAAGCGCGGACTGCAGGCCGCCGAGGGCATCGAGGTCATCGGCATGGCCCCCGATCCCTACGTGGCGCGCGACATGATCGTCAAGGACCCGCCCGACGTGGTGACGCTCGACATCGAGATGCCGCGCATGGACGGCCTGACGTTTCTCGGCAAGCTGATGAAGCACTTCCCGCTGCCGGTCGTGATCTGCTCGACGCTGACGCAGGAGGGCAGCAACAAGGCCCTCGAGGCCCTGGCGCTGGGCGCGGTCGAGGTCGTGGGCAAGAACGTCGCCGAGGACCGCCGCCACACGTTCATGATCGAGATGGTGGGCAAGGTGCGGGCCGCGGCGCGCGCGCGGGTGGCCCGACGCACGCCGCCCACGCAGGTGGACCGTGTCCCGGTGGCGCCGCCCTCCGGGCCCCTGGCGCCGTTGCGCGCGCCGGCCCACCGCGTGCTGGCCATCGGCGCCAGCACGGGCGGCACCGAGGCCCTGGCGCGCATCTTCGAGCGCCTGCCGGCCAACACGCCGCCGACCGTGGTGGTGCAGCACATGCCGCCGGTGTTCACGCGCCAGCTGGCCGAGCGGCTGAACCGCCTGTCGGCGATGACCGTGCGCGAGGCCGTGCACGGCGAGTTGCTCGTCCCGGGCACCGCGCTGATCGCCCCGGGCGACCAGCACCTGCTGGTGCGGCGCAGCGGCGCGAACTTCCGCGTCGAGCTGCGCGACGGCCCGAAGGTCAGCGGCCACAAGCCGTCGGTCGACGTGATGTTCAGGACGGTGGCCGAGGCCGTGAAGGGCGATGCGGTGGGCGTGATCCTGACGGGCATGGGCGCCGACGGCGCGCAGGGCCTGCTGCAGATGCGCCAGGCGGGGGCCGACACCATTGGCCAGGACGAGGCTTCGTGCGTGGTCTACGGGATGCCGCGCGAGGCGGCGAACCTGGGGGCCGTGGCGACCGTCTCGCCGCTCGAGCGCATCCCCGAGCGCATCTGCCGGGCCTGCGAGGCGGTCAGGGCCTGACCGTCAGCGACCGCGGCGTTCCTCTTCGCTCCCGGCGTCAACGGCGCCGGGAGCCTTCTTTTTCCCCTGCCACACGGCCTGCAGCCAGTCGACGCCGCCGGA
>CAINDZ010000334.1 GCA_903847545.1 uncultured bacterium
CTGCGGGCGCGCATCCGGCGGCCCAGGCGCCCGAGCGGCCCCGTTACGCCGGGCCGACAGGCGGCGGCACGTCGCGGGCCTCGTCGCCGGCGCCGGCGGCCCCTGCCGCGCCCGACCTGACCAGCGCCGACCGGGCCGTGCCGGGCTGGACGCGCTACCTTGACGCGGTGATGAAGAAGCATCCGCGCGTGGCCTCGTGCCTGATGATGGGGCTGCCCGAGCGCGACGACACCGAAGGCGTCCTGCGCGTGGCGTTCGATGCGGACCGCAAGTTCATGGTCGACAGCATCGCCGGGGACACGGGCGTGCTGTCGGCACTGGCCGAGGCCCAGTGGGGCGCGCCGCTGAAGGTCGTGCTCGAGTTCGGGCCTCGCGGCCAGCAGGCCGAGGTGACCGAGGAGATCCGGCAGGAGCTGGCCCCGACGCACCGCGAGGAACTGGACCGCGCCTGCGCGGCCGACCCCGCGCTGGGCGACCTGGTGGACATGCTCGGCGGGCAGCCGCTGCCCGAGAGCGAACGCAGCCGCTTCGACCCGCCGACGCGCTGACGTCGCGCGACGCTGTTGTCGCGCCGCGCTGTCGCCGCGAAACGATGATGCCATGACGCGGCCGGCGCGCGCGGCCGCCGCCGGCAGGAACGGACAACCGGGAGGACCGATGGACATCCGCATGTTGATGAAGCAGGCCCAGGCGATGCAGGCCAAGATGGCCAAGGCGCAGGCCGAGCTCGAGGCGAAGGAAGTCACGGCCGAGGCCGGCGGCGGCCAGGTCAAGGTCACGATGAACGGCAAGCACAAGGTCAAGAGCCTGGTCATCGCGCCGTCGGCGGTCGACCCGGACGACGTAGAGTTCCTGCAGGACCTGGTGCAGGCGGCCGTGAACGAGGCCGTCGCCGCGGTCGACGCCATGGTCGAGAAGGAAATGGGCTCGGTCACCGCCGGCATGAACGTGCCGGGGCTGAACCTGCCGGGGATGGGCTGAGCGTGGAGCGGGGCAACGGCGGCAGCGGACTGCCCGGGGCCGACGGCGGCGAGTTCCAGTCGCCGGCGCTCGAGCGTTTGGTGCGCAGCCTCAGCCGCATGCCCGGGCTCGGCCGCAAGTCGGCCACGCGCGTGGCGCTGCACCTGCTGACCGGCGACGCCGCCCAGGCCCATGCCGACGAGCTGACCGAGGCCCTGGGCGAGGCCCGCCGCCAGGTGCGCACCTGCACGCGGTGCGGCGCCATCACCGAGCCCGATCCCTGCCGCATCTGCGCCTCCGAGCGTCGCGACCGGTCCCAGTTGTGCGTGGTGGCCAGCCCGGTCGACGTCCTGCCGATCGAGAAGGCCGGGTTCTTCCGGGGGCGGTACTTCGTGCTGGGGGGGCTGCTGTCACCCCTCGACGGCGTCCGGGCGGGGGACCTGCCGTTCGAACGCCTCCAGGAGCGGCTGGCCGACGGCCCGGTCACCGAGCTGATCATCGCCCTCGACGCCAGCGTCGAGGGGGAGACGACCGCCCTTTACATCCAGCGCCTGTTGTCGGGCAATTCGTTGCAGTTGACGAGGTTGGCCACGGGCATCCCCGTCGGCGGCGCCCTGGCCTACACCGACGAGGTGACGCTCCAGCGCGCCTTCCAGTTCCGCCGCGCCTTCTAGGCCCGCCCGGCACCCGCCGGGCCCGGCAGGCCCCTCTCGCCAAATCCCCGGTCAAGTGAATGGCCCGCCGGTCGATACCCGGTTGGCGTCATGAGCGTTCGTCCCGCTACAGGCCGGGCCGGGAAGCCCCGGCAGGAGTGCGGTACATGGTCAGAGCTGAGTGGGCCATCTTCGAGGAAGACTACTGGGCCATCAACAACGTGTTGGATGACCTGCTGCGCAGCAGCCGGGCGACCAACGTGGTGTTGATCGACCGGACGGGCCAGCTGGTCAGCCAGTGCGGCCCCTCGGTCGACTTCGACCTGACCAGCTTCGCCTCGCTGTGCGCCGCCGACTTCGAGGCGAACTACCAGCTGGCCAAGCTGATCGGCGAGCGCGACTTCAGCACGCTGTTCCACCAGGGCGCGCGCGAGAGCATGTACCTGGCGAAGATCGCCAAGGGCGTGGTGCTGGTCGTGCTGTTCGCCAAGACGACGACGCTGGGCCTGGTGCGGCTGCGCGTCAAGCGGGCGGTCGAGGAACTGAACGACATCATCGAGCAGCTGTACGAGAAGCTCGAGTACCGCAACGAGGAATACGACACCTTCGACGAGACCTTCACGCGGGGCGTGGAGGCCGAGATCGACAACCTGTTCGCCGAGTAGGGATGTGGGGCGCAGGCCCCGTCATAGGCAGGCAAAGGGGAACGACGTGTCGCTCATCAACTACTCCTCGCGCGAGATCAACTGCAAGGTGGTCTACTACGGCCCCGGTCTCGGCGGGAAGACGACGAACATCCAGTACGTCTACGAGAAGCTGGCCCCCGAGACCAAGGGCAAGCTCGTGACGCTGGCGACGGAGATGGATCGCACGCTCTTCTTCGACTTCCTGCCCCTCGAGCTGGGCGAGGTCAAGGGCTTCAAGACGCGCTTCCACCTCTACACGGTGCCCGGCCAGGTGTACTACAACGCCAGCCGCAAGCTGATCCTGCGCGGCGTCGACGGCATCGTGTTCGTGGGCGACAGCAGCGAGGCGCGCTTCGACGCCAACATCGAGGCGCTGTACAACCTGCACGACAACCTGAAGGAATACGACCTGAGCCTCGAGCAGATCCCGTTCGTGATGCAGTGGAACAAGCGCGACGTGCCGGACGCGATTCCCATCGCCGAGCTGAACGAGGAACTGAACCCCGAGGGCTACGACGCCTTCGAGGGCATCGCGGTGCAGGGGGTGGGCGTCTTCGACACGCTCAAGTGCGTCGCGAAGAAGGTGCTGCGGCAGCTGCAGACCAGCTGACGCGCGCAGGGACCTGGCGGGACGTTGCAGGCGCGGCCGGAAACGGCCGCGCCTCGCTTTTGCGGCGGGGTGCGGCCGGGGCTGCGCCTGGGCAGCGGTCAGGCGTCCGCGGCGCGGTTCAGCGACGACAGGTGGTCGGCGAAGGTCTCGTTGAACAGGGCGCCGGGGCGTCGCTCGCGCAGGCGGGCGACGATGTCGGGGCCCTCGGCGCCCAGCTCGTGCATGATGAGCCCGGCCACGAGCGCAGACCGGTTGTAGCCCATGCCGCAGTGCGAGAGCACGGCGTGTCCCTCGCGCACGAGGTCCGCGCCGAGCCGGGCGATGGCGCGCAGCTTGGCCGGGTTGGGCAGGTCCTCGTCGTGGATGGGGAAGTAGACGTACAGCAGCCGGTCGGGCACCGTCGGCACGCCCATGTCGAGGTCGCCCTCGAGGTCGATGACGACATCGACGCCGTGGCGCTCGAGCTCGTCCCAGCTGGTGATGGCCGGCGAGATGAACAGCCGGCCGTCGTCGTCCACGTTGAACAGATCCACGTCAATTCCCCCGGTTGGCGTCCATCCCGCGCGCGGGCGGCCCGCTCATGGCCAGGCTCCGTTCGCGCGCCAGTTCCAGCAGGTCGCCCAGCACGGCCTCGGCCGTGGGCCACCGGCCCGCGCCCGCCCCGTGCAGGCATTCCCGGTCGCCGTGGGCACGCCCGAGCAGCACCACGTTCTGCTCGCCGCGCGCCATCCGCAACGGGGAATCGGCGGCCGGGCACTCGAGGGCCACCCGCGCCCGCCAGCCGCCGGGCGTGCGCTCGAGCGAGGCCACCTGGCGCAGGCCCGGGCGCAGGCCGGCTGCGGTGATGGGTTCGCGCTCCACCTCGTCCTCGCGCAGCCCGGGCCCGCCGCACAGGAGGGCCGCCGTGCACAGCTTGGCCGCCGCATCGGACCCGTTGAGGTCGCGCGAAGGGTCGGCCTCGGCCAGGCCGCGGGCGCGGGCCTCGGCGACGGCCGCCTCCAGCGAGTGGCCCTGTTCACAACGTTCGAGCACGAAGTTCGCCGTGCCGTTGAGCACGCCCGTCAGGGTCACCAGGGGAGCCCCGCCGCCGCCGCGGCCGATCGCCTCCAGCACGGGCACCGCGCCGCCGACCGCCGCGCCGGCCAGCAGGCGCGTCCCGCGCCGCCCGGCGAGTGCCAGCAGTTCCGGGCCGTGCAGCGCGAGCAGGTCCTTGTTGGCCGTGATGACGGGCGTGCCCCGGCCCAGCGCCGCGGCCACCGCCCGGTGCGCGGCGTCGGTGCCGCCCATGACCTCGACGAGCACGTCCGCGTCCGTGCCCGCCAGCGCGACGGCGTCGGTGAACACGGGCGCCGGCGGGGCGAACGCCGGCTCCCGGCGCACCGCAACGCCGACCAGCCGGAAGCGGGCCGGGTCGTCGGCGAGCAGGCGGGCGACGCCCCCGCCGACGCTGCCGTGGCCCAGGAGGGCGACTCTCAGCGGCGCCGGCTGCGGCAGCGCGGCCCCGGTCCGCGTCGGCCCGGGGCCGATGCGCGTCCACGCCACCGCGTTGAGGGCGCCGAGCTCGAACGCGAGGCGATGCCGGCGCGCGAAACGGATCGCCTTGTGCTGGATGATCGAGCCGTCGGTGCCCAGGGCGTCGCGCCAGGTGGCGGCGGCATAGCGCCGCGCGACGCCGCGGGCGCCGGCGGGGTCGCGGTCGTACAGGCCGTCGACGTCCTTGACCAGTACGCAGCGCGCGGCGCCGAGGGCCCGCGCCAGGCACAGCGCCGTCAGGTCCGAGCCCCCGCGCCCCAGCAGCACGGTGCGGCCGCGGCGGTCGCGCGCGACGTAGCCGGGACAGAC
>CAINDZ010000335.1 GCA_903847545.1 uncultured bacterium
GGTCGCGCTGGCCGGCGACGTGGTGCAGGGCGCCAGCGACACGTTCAGGGGCGCCAGCGAACTGGATGCGGGGCTGCGCGTGCTGGCGCGCGCCGGCATCCCCGTGCTGTCGGTGGCCGGCAACCACGACACGCGCGTGCTGCCGGACCTGGCTCTCCACGGCGGGATCATCCTGCTGGGCCCCGGCGGCACATGGTCCTACACCGATGTGGCATCCGCCGACGGACCGACCGTGCGCGTGGTCGGTTGGTCGTTCCCGGACCGGCACTGGCCCGACAGTCCGCTGGCGAACATGCCACCCGCCCCCGCCTCCGGCGTGGTGACCCTGGGCCTGCTGCACGCCGACCTGGATGTGCCGGGCAGCCGCTACGCGCCGGTGACGAGCGCGGAACTGGCCGCGACGGGCTATGCCGGCTGGCTGTTGGGACACGTGCACACGCCGGGCACGCCTTCCGCGCAGGGGCGCCCGTTCTACCTCGGCTCCCTGTGCGGGCTGGACCCGACCGAGACGGGCGTGCACGGCCCCGTGCTGGTGACCGTGGACGAGGCGGGACGCATCGCGATGAAGCGCCTGCCGCTGGCGCCGCTGCGCTGGCTGGCCGTCGACCTGGACCTGGAGTCCGCGGCGGACGAAGCCACGCCGCTCGAGGCCCGGGTCTATGCCGCCGTGGCGCGCGCCTGCGAGGCCGCGCGCCAGGAGGACGACGGCACCCTGGCCATCGGCGTCAGGTTGACCGTGCGGGGCGCGGTGGGCGACCCGGTCGCCGTGCGCGCGGCCGCGGCCGCCATGTCCGAGGAGACCGTCATCATGCCGGCCGCCGGGGCCGTGGCCTTCCTCGAGTCGATCTTCGTCGAGGCGCACCAACGCCTGGACCTGCACGCGGCCGCGCAAGGGGACGACCCGCCGGGACTCCTCGCGCGACGCATCCTGGCCCTCGAGGGCGCGTCCGACATCCCCGGCGTCGCGGATGCCGCCGCCTGGCGCGCGGAGCTGATGGCCGAGGCGCGACGCGTCACCGGCGACGTCGACCGCCTGGCCTCGTATCGCATCATTGCGAACGCGCCCGATGACGACGAGGTGCGCCGCGAGGCGCTGGCCGCCATGTGGGCCCTGCTCGAGCACCTGGACCACGGAGGGAAGGGACGCCGTGCGCCTGACCCGGATTGAGGTGGCGAACCTGCCCGGCCTGCCCGACGGCTTCATCCTGGAGCCGGGCGCCGGCGTCAACCTGCTGGTCGGGCCCAACGCCTCGGGCAAGTCGTCGGTGGCCCGCGCCGTGCGCAGCCTGCTGTGGCCCGACGCCCTTGCCGACGCGGCGCACCACCGGCTGGCGGCGCACATGGATGTGGACGGCGTCGCGTGGGCGGCCAGGCGCTCGCTGGACGGCGCCGTGAGCTGGACGAGCGGCGGCGCCCCTGTCGCGCCACTGCCCGTGCCGGCCGACCACCTGCGTGACCGCTACGAGCTGGGCTTGTTCGCGCTGGCCGCCGGCCGCGACGGTGGCGACGACTTCGCCGCCGAGGTGCGCCTGCAGATGGCGGGCGGCTTCAACCTCGACATCACGGGCTCGACGCTGTTCCCGCGCCCGCAGGCCACGACGACGCGCAGGATGAAGGATGTGCAGGACAAGTATCTGGCCTGCGAGACCCTTGCGCGCGCGCTCGACAACCTGCGCGCCCGCGAGCGCGAGCTGGCATCGCTGCGCGCGGAGCTCGCGGAAGCCAGGAAGCTGGCGGACGAGGCCCCGGCGCTGGCTGCGGCATTGCTGGTCTTCCCCGCGCGGACGGCGGCGAGGGCGGCCGCCGAGGCGCTCGCCGCGTACCCGGCCGCCCTGGCGGCCTTCGGCGCCGATGACAGGCGCCTGTTCGCCGATGCGGCGGATCGCCTGCGCGCCGCGGACGACGAGGCCGCCACGGCATCTTCCCGCCTGGCTGCCGCGGAAGGGGAGCTGGCCGCGCTGGAGGCCGCGGCTCCCGGAGGCGACGACCTGGCCGGGCTGCAGGCAGGTGTCGAGTCGCTGCGGACGGCGGAGGCTGCGCGCGACCAGGCGGCCGCCCGGATGGCCGGCGTGCGCGCGGCGCGTGACGAGGCGCTCGCCGCGCTTGCGGGCACGGCGCCGGCCGGGGGGATCGCGCCCGACCGCGAGGCCGTCGAGCGGCTCGGACGCCTGTTCATCCAGGCCGAGCAGGCGCGGGCGAACCTGCGGATCGCCGAGGGCATGCTGGCCGGAACGGCGGCGCCCGGCGCGGCCGGAGGCCCTGCCCTGGACGAGGCGCTGGCCGCGCTCGAGGCGTGGCTGGCGGCCCCCGCGGCCTCGCCGGCCTGGCCGCTGGCGGCGGCGGCGCTGGGGGCCGCGACCGCCGCGGCGA
>CAINDZ010000336.1 GCA_903847545.1 uncultured bacterium
CTTGCGCCGGCGCAAGTGCACGCCTGCCGCAAGAAGAAAGGGCGCCGGTGTCCCGGCGCCCTCCCTCGCTTCTCCAGACGGACGCCGCCTATTTGCCCTCGCCGATCGCCGTCTCGACCCGCGTGACCAGGTCCTTGTAGGCCTCGTTCTCCGGCTCGATCGCCAGCGCCTTCTGCGCCCGCTCGAGGGCCGCAGCCGTGTCGCCGCGCTTCAGCGCGACCTCGCCGGCCGTGCCCAGGTAGCGGCCGCGCTCGGCGTCGGTCTTGGCCAGCTCGACGGCCTTGAGCGCCATCGCGTCGGCCTCGTCGAGGTTCACGCCGTTCTGCATGCACCACGCCGCGAACTGGACGAGGCGGCGGGCCTCCTGCTGCCAGTTCTCGGGCATGAGCGACTTGCGCAGGTCGACCGCGCGCGGCGTGTTCTTCTCGACCAGCAGCGCGTGCGAGATCTGCAGGTACTTGACGGTGCGGGCCACCTTCGAGTCGTCCGGCAGGCCCGTAGCCGCGCCCAGGGCTCGCTCCAGGTAGGGGATGCCGTCGGCGACGCGGTCGTGGCTCTCGGCCGCGTCCATCATCAGCGAGCCCAGCTCGACGCGATCCTCGGCCGTCGTGGCGGCGGCCCCCAGGACGCGCTCGCCCTCGGTGCGGATGTCCTCGAAGGTGAAGTCCTCCGCGTCCGACGTGGCCATGTACATGAAGATGGTGCGGGTGACCTCGTCGGTCCTCGCCGGCGCCAGTTCGCGCACCTTCTTGAAATAGGCCACCGAACCGGCCCAGTCGTAGTCGGTGGCCACGTCGTTGGCCATGGACTCGGCCAGTTCGGCCGTGGGGGCGACGGCATAGGCCGCGCGCTTCTCGACCAGCGTGCGCGTGTCGCGACGCGCGGCCGCCACGCGATCGGCCCAGCCCTGCGCCGTGTCGTAGCCGATCCAGCGCTCGATGGGTTCGCCCTTGGCGTTCACCGCGTAGTAGGTGGGGTAGCCGCGGATGCCGAACTTCTTCGCGATGGCGGGGCCTTCGCCCTTCTCGCAGTCGTTCGCCAGGAAGATGACATCGGCCATGGCGCCCTTGATGATCTCGCTGCTGCTCGCCTCACGGGCGAACACCTTGCAGCTGGGTCACCAATCGGCGTAGAAGTCGATGACGAGGACCTTGCCCTCGTGCTTGGCGGCCTTGAGGGCCTTCTCGTAGGTCAGGGGGGCGGCCGGGTCGGTGGCGGCCGCGGCGGCCGTCGCGACCAGCACCAGCGCCAGCAGGGCGATGGCGGGCAGGGATCTGCGCATGCGGTTTCTCCTGTCGCTGTGTCCGGCCGCCGGGGCAGCCGGGTCCGGGGGGATTGCCCCGCAACAATAGCCGACCGCGCGCCGGTGATCCAGCGGGTTCGGACCTGGCGCCGCCCGAAACGACCCGGCGCCTACCTTCCCTCGACCTTGGCGGTCCAGCCGGTGACCAGGGTCACCGGCGAGGCCAGGTCCTCCTGCAACGCGCGGGTGACCAGCATCCGCGAGCCGTCGGCGCTGTTGTCGTAGCGCCACAGGCCGCCCGCGCCGTGGAACGGGAACAGCTTCGTCGACGAGCCGGCCGAGAACGACGGCGCCGCCGTGTCCACCTGGACGGCGACGATGAAGTTGTCCTTGTCGACGTAGAACAGCTCCCGCCCGTCCGCCCGCCAGCGCGGTTCCCGGCCCCCGCCCTGGGAGACCTGCCACTTGACGTCGCCGGCGCGCGCGGCGACGTAGACCTCACGGCGCCCCGACTCGATCGACTCGTAGCAGTAAAAGCGGCCGTCCGGCGAGTGCTGCGCGGCCGATTGGCTGCTG
This sequence comes from uncultured bacterium, assembly GCA_903847545.1. Taxonomy (GTDB): domain Bacteria; phylum Krumholzibacteriota; class Krumholzibacteriia; order LZORAL124-64-63; family LZORAL124-64-63; genus CAINDZ01. The sequence continues at coordinate 1,820 of CAINDZ010000336.1, forward strand.
ATGCCGTCCCCCAGGAGGATCCTCGGCGCGCCGCCACCCATGGGGATCGCGGCGAGCCCGCGGTTCGCGCGCGCCGCGCCCTCGGGATTGTCGAAGAGCAGTTCCCGCCCGTCCGGCGAGACAGAGCGGGGCCACAGGAACCCGTCCTCGTCCAGCGAGACGCTGCGCAGCAGGCGTCCGTCGGTCGAGATCTCGTCGATCGAGGAGCGCGCGCCGGACCCCTGGTTGTTCGCGGCCAGGATGCGGTCCCCGGCGGGATGCCAGATGGCGCAGGGATGATCGTACTGGTCGACGGTCAGGCGCGAGCGGCGCCCCGTGCCCAGGTCGACCAGCCAGACGTCCGAGGTGCCGCGCTCGCGATTGGCGATCGGCATCACCGCCCGCTTGTCGTCGGGCGACAGTTCCGGCGTGCCGCCGTAGGTGTAGTCGGCCGGCTCGCCGACCTCGCCC
>CAINDZ010000337.1 GCA_903847545.1 uncultured bacterium
ACAGTTCGCTCAGCTTCATCAGTGGCTCCCGCCCGCGGCCGGGGCCGCGGCTCCGGCGCTGTCCTGACCCGCAGCGCCCTGGCCCGGCGCACCCTGGCCCGGCGCACCCGCGTCCATCGGCGCCACCTTGGCGCCGTCATACAGCTTCTGGTGCCCGGCCGTGACCACCTTCTGGCCTTCGGACAGGCCGGTCAGTACCTCGACCGCGTCCGGCGTGCGCGTGCCCAGCTGCACCGGCGCCCGCGCCACGACACCCTCGGGCGTCACCACGTACACGTAGGTCTGGCCGGCCGTGACGAAGACGGCGGGGCTCGGCACCGTCAGCGCCTCGGCGCGCTCGTCGAGCACCAGGGCCACCGAGGCCGACATGCCCGGGCGCATCAGGCGGCCCGGGTTGTCCACGTGGGCCACCACGCGGGCGCTGCGCGACTGCTCGTCCAGCTGCGGCTCGATGATGGCGATCTTCCCCTCGAGCACCTGTCCCGCCTGCGCGGTCGTCTCGACGCGCACAGGCGCGCCCACGGCCAGCTTGCCGAGCAGGCGCTCGGGCACCGAGAACGTCAGGCGCAGGCGGTCGATCTGGGCCAGGTCGGTCAGGGGCGTGCCGGCGCGCACGAACGCGCCCGGGCTGACGCGGCGCACGCCGGCGGTGCCGGCGAACGGAGCGGTCACGCGCGTCTTGGCCAGGCGCGCCTTCGCCAGGTCGAGGTTCGCCTCGGCCACCTTCAGGGCCGCCGTCGCGTCGTCCAGGTCCTGCGGGGCGCCGGCGCCCTGGTCGACGACCGCGCGCACGCGCTCGAACGTCGCCCGGCTCTGGTCGCGCAGGGCCTCGGCGCGCTGCGCCTCGGCCGCCAGCTGCACGTCGTCCAGGCGCGCGATGAGCGTGCCGGCGGACACCTGCCCGCCCTCGGGGTAGGGCAGGGCCTTGACCACGCCGTCGATCTCGGCGGCGATGTCCACCGCCTCGCCGGCCTCCAGCGAGCCCACGGTGGTGAAGCGGTCGGCCACCGCGCCGCGCGCGACGGTCGCCGTCTCGACGGGGGTCGGCGGCGGAGTGAAGCCCCCGGCCGCCTGCTTGCCCTTGCAGCCGCCCGTCGCGGCCACGAGGGCCGCCAGCGCCAGGACCGTCGCGATCGCCCGCATTGGCGCCGTCGTCATCGTCATCGTCTTCGCTGCCACCATCGTCTACTCCTGTCCCGCGGCGGGCTGGTACCAGCCGCCGGTCAATTGCGTCAGGGCAGCCGCGGCGCGCGCGGTGCGCACCAGGGCCTGGGAATAACGCTGCTGGGCCCCGGCCAGGTCGGCCGCCAGGCGGACCACCTCGAACGCGGTGCTGCGCCCGTTGCGGTACTCGATCATGCCGATCTCGACCTGCCGGATCGAGGCCTCGACGCCGGTGCGCGCCAGCTCCAGCCGGCGCGCGCCGCGCTCCAGCTCGCGCTGCTGCGCGCGCACCTGCTCCTCGATCTGGCGCCGGGCGCCCTCGAGCTGGTTCTCGGCGCGGGCCACCTCGGCGCGGCGCCGGGCGGCCTCACCGCCGCCGGCTCGCCCGCCCAGGGGCAGGCTCACGACGACGCCCGCGTTCCACCACGGGAAGTCGCGGTCGCGCACCTGCGCCCAACCGGGGCCGAAGCCGCCGGGCACGTCGTAGCGCAGCGTGTCGGTCGAGCCGGGGAAGACGATGTCGCGCGGCGTGCCCGACAGGCCGTTGCCGCCGATGCCGCCCAGCAGGTCAACGCGCGGGCGGGCGTCCCACTTCGCGCCGTCGGCGCGGGCCCGCGCGGCGCGGCACTGTTCCTCGAGGGCGAGCAGGTCGGGGTTCTTCGCCGCGGCGGCGACCAGCAGCGACTCGACCGGCAGGGCGCGGGGCGCGGCCGGGGGCTCGTCGGCGGGACGGAACCGCGGGCTGCCGGAGGCGGGCCGGCGGCCCACCAGGCTGGCCAGGCGGTCCGACCGCTGGTCCAGCTGCTCCTCGGCGTCGAGCACGCGCTGCTCCTGCTCGGCCAGGAAGCCCTCGGCGCTGGCCACCTGGCTGGGTCCGACCAGCCCGGCCTGCGCCCGCAGGCGGGCCTCGTCCAGGAACACGCGCGCGCGGTCACGGATGAGCATGGAGACGGCCAGGTCGCGCTCGCCGGCATACAGCTCCCAGTAGCGCGCCTCGACCTCGGCGGCGACCGCCTGCCCGGCCGCCTGTCGGCGCGCGTCGGCGCCGGCCAGGCCGCGCTCGGCGGCGCGCAGGTCGG
>CAINDZ010000338.1 GCA_903847545.1 uncultured bacterium
ATGCGCCGGGCGCCGAGCGCCTTGCGCACGCCGACCTCGCGCGTGCGTTCGGTGACCGACACCAGCATGATGTTCATCAGCACGATGCCGCCGATGACCAGGCTGATGCCCACCAGGGGCACCAGGGCCCCGTAGATGGCCTTCGAGATGCCGCCCCAGATGGCCAGCATCTGGTCGCTGGACGAGATCGCGAAGTCGTCGCGCACGAGCGGGCGCAGGCGATGGCGCTGGCGCATCAGGAACGTGGCCTCGTCCCGGGTGTCCTGCATCGACTCGAGATCGCGCGCCTGGATCTTGATCTCGATCGAGCCGGCGGCCCCGAACAGCTTGAACCAGGCCGTGATGGGGACGATCGCGAACTGGTTCCGGTTGTTGCCCATCACCGTGCCGCGGTCGTCCACGACGCCGATGACGGTGAAGTGTCGACCGCCGATCTTCACCTGGCGGCCGAGCGGGTCGGCGTGGCGCGGGAAGAGATCGCGCGCCGCGTCGTAGCCCAGCACGGCCACCTGCCGCGCCATCTCCACGTCGCTGCGGGTCAGGTGGCGGCCCAGCAGCAGCGGCAGGTCCTCGAGGATGGAATACTCCTCGGTCATGCCGCGCACGCGTGCGTTGCGGAAGACGTTGCCGTCGGCCCGCAGGTCGCTGTTCCTGTCCGCGTAGCCGGCCACGGCCGACGCCGTGGTCATGCGGTCGTCCAGCCAGTCGCGGTCGGCCAGCGTCAGGTTGGGGTTGTTGAGCGACTCGAGGAAGGCGTCGAAGTCGGTCAGGAACTGGATGCCGTCCACGCGCGCGAGCGTGAACACGGAGGTGCCCTCGTCCAGCACGACCTGCGAGACGTACCGGTCGGCGCCGTAGATCAGCGAGACCACGGCGATGACCGACATCGTGCCGACGATGTTGCCCAGCAGCGTCAGGAACGTGCGCAGCTTGTGGCCGCGCAGGCTCGCCAGCGCGATGCCGACCCCCTCGAGCAGGTTCATCGCGCGCCCTTGCCCTGCCCGCCGCGGCCCTTGCCGTCCTTGCCCTTCTTCTGAAGCTCGACGTGCGCGCCTTCCTTCAGCTCGCGCAGGATGCGGAACGGCCCCGTCACGACGGTCTGGCCGGCGGTCAGGCCGCTGGTCACCTCGAAGTCGTTCTCGCCCGCGATGCCGATCTTGACCGGCACGAACTTGACGTAGCCGTCCTTCAGGACGAACACGCCCTCGGTCTCCTTGCGCTTGACCTTCGAGTCGCCGGTGGTGTCGGCCTTGGCCGGACGCGCGACGAAGCCCAGGTCCTTGAGGGCCTTCTCCTGCGCCTTGGCCTTGCGACCCGGGTAGCGCCGCACGTCGGCGCTCTTGAGCGGGAAGTCGCGCACCGTCACCGCGCCCAGGGGCACGGCCAGCACTTGCTTGCGCTCGGCGACGTTGATCTCGGCCTTCGCCGACAGGCCCGGCCGGATGTTCGGCAGGGTGCCGTCCAGCGTGATCTTCACCTGGAAGTCGATCGCTTCCTGGCTGCCGCCGGTGCGCGTGCGGATGGGGCTGTTGCCGATCTCGGTCACGTGGCCGGAGAAGGTGCTGTCGGGGAACGCGTCGATGGTCACCTTGGCCGTCTGGCCCAGCGCCACGTCGACGACCTCGGTCTCGTCGACTTCGACCCACGCCTCCATGGTGCCCAGGTCGGCGATGACCAGCAGCACCGTGCCGGGGTTGTTCAGGGTGCCCATGATGGCGTTCTCGCCCTGCTCGACGTTGCGGCGCGTGATGACGCCGGTCATCGGGGCGGTGATGGTCACCTTGTCCAGGTCGTGGCGGGCCGAGGCCAGGTTGGCCTCGAGCTGCTTGATGCGGTTGCGGGCGGCCTCGACGCGCGCCTTCTCCATGCGGTTGGCGGTGCGCGCGTTGGCAAGCTGCTCGTCGCTGGCCAGCTGCTCCTGGTGCAGCTTCTCGGCGCGCTCGAGGTCCAGCTTGGACTTCTCGACCGAGGCCTCGGACAGCTCGAGGTCGGCGCGGGCCGAGCGGATGCTGGCCTGCAGCGCGTCGACGGCCGACTTGTAGGCCGACGGGTCGATCTCCATCAGCAGGTCGCCCTCGTTGACGTGCTGCCCCTCGGCCACCGCCAGGTTGACGATGGTGCCCATGGCGTTGGCGCTGACGTCGACCTTGCGCTTGGGCTCGATGGTGCCCGAGCAGTCGACGATGGCGGTCAGGTCCTTGGCCTCGACCTTGCCGACCTCGACGCGGGCCTCGGCCTTGTCCTTGCCCTTGAGCACCGACGCCGCGATGGCGGCCACCACGAGCAGGGCCCCCACGATGATCAGGATCCGTTTCACTTTGCGTCTCCCCTGTTCGAGCGACCTACATGAAGAGCAGCGTAAATCCCAGCGGGATCAGGCTGAGCAGGGCCCACGGCAGCACCACCGCGGTGATCGCGGCCTTGCGCGTGAGCCCGTAGACGACGGAAAAACCGATGACCGTCACGGCCAGGCCCCACCAGGTGAGGAAATCGCCGTAGGCCAGCAGCGTCTGGAAGACCGGCGAACCCGGCTCGCCACCGGGCATGAGCGCCGCCAGGCCGATGTTCACGCGGAAGACCGACTCGGTCGCCAGCACGATCGGCGCCTTCACGGCGGGCCCGAGGGCGAACGGGAGCAGGCCGGCCCACCCGGTGATGCCGAGCGCCTGCCTGAAGGTGCCCTTGCCGCCGCTCATCCGCACGAAGAAGCCCAGGATCAGGCCGAAGATGATCATCATGATCCAGGCCGACAGGCCCGCGAAGAACGCCTGCTGGATGCGCTTGCCCGCCGTGATGTTCACGGCGGCGTCCATCTGCGCCTCGAACTGCTCGGGCGGCATCATGCTCATGAGCTTCGAGTCGCGCATCATCTCGAGCTGCTCGGGACCGGAGATGGGCGCCGTGAGCCACGCGAAGACGGCCACGACGACCAGCACGATCAGGCCCGGCACCCACCACTGCGGTCGCGCGCCGACGCGCTCCATCAGGCGCGATGGGCGCATCACCAGGTCGCCCAGGCGGGCGAAGACGGAATCGTTGCCGCTGAAGGGCGGCGGCGTCGCGGGGCCGCCCGGCTCCTTGGCCAGCGAAGCGGCGTCGAAGTCGCCCGGGGTCAGGTCGGACATGTCGGGTGCTCCTTTGCGTTCCTGCGCGCACGAGGCGCGCCCTGCGCGGCGACGACGGGCGCCGCCGCGCTACTTGCCTTCACCCGGGTGCAACCGGGCGAGCATGGGGCCCGCCGCGCGGGCCAGCGGTCCGGCGGCCTCGTCGGCCGCCAGTTCCGCGGTTCGTTGGTGCGAGGCCAGCAGTTCGCGGGCGAACCGGCCGTCCTCGATCTCGGCGAGCACCTCGCGCAGGCGCGCCCGGGTCCCGTCGTCGATGATGCGCGGGCCGCGCGTGAGCCCGCCGTAGGCGGCGGTGCCGCTGATGCGCCCGCGCAGTCCCGCCACGCCGTGGCGGTGCAGCAGGTCGGTGATCAGCTTCAGCTCGTGCACGCACTCGAAGTACGCATTTTCGGCGCCGTAGCCGGCCTCGACCAGCACGTCGTACGACGCCTTCAGCAGCTCGATGACGCCGCCGCAGAGGACCGCCTGCTCGCCGAACTGGTCGCTGACGCATTCCTGGCGAAAGGTGGTGACGAAGCCGCCGCCCGCCAGGCAGCCCACGGCAAGGCAATACGCAGCTGCCAGATCCCAGGTTGCAGGCGGTGACGTGTCGGTGACCGCCAGCAGCCCCGGCACGCCGCCGTCGGCGGCGTGCAGCTCGACCAGCAGGTCGCCCTGGGCCTTGGGGGCGGCCAGGAAGCAGGGACGGCCGGCCTCGGGCACGACCTGGTCGAAGGCGATGGCGAACCCGTGGGCGAACCCGATGGCGGCGCCCGGCTTCAGGTGCGGCGCCACGTCCGCGCGCCAGGCGTCGGCCATGGCCGTGTCCGGCAGCATCAGCATGACGATGTCGGCGGCGGCCACGGCGGCGGCCACCGGGTGGACGGCGAATCCCGCGGCCCGGGCCCTGTCGCCCGCCGGCGACCCGTCGCGGGCGCCGACGACGACCGCGACGCCGCTGCGGCGCAGGTTCAGGGCGTGGGCCCGGCCCATCGTCCCGTACCCCACGATGGCCACCGTGCGGCCGGCGAGCGGACCGAGCGTGACGTCCGCCGGCTCGATCACGGAGCCGGGCGGCGGCGGATATGACGTGAAGAAGCGGTGTTCCATGTCCGCACCATAGCCCCCCCGGGGCCATCTTGACAACCCCGGCACGAGTGGATAGATTGCCCCTTCGCCCGCGCGAGTGGGCTCTTTGGGATGTTGGGTGGCGGCTTAGCTCAGCTGGTTAGAGCAACGGAATCATAATCCGTGTGTCCGGGGTTCGAATCCCTGAGCCGCTACCAACATTTTCGAGGCCCTGACGTTCGC
>CAINDZ010000339.1 GCA_903847545.1 uncultured bacterium
CGAAGGAGCTGCGCTGGGGCACGGGCATCGTCGCGCGCCTGACCTTCGACTTCATGGTCAGCGCGCAGCAGTTCAGCCTGGGTCGCCCCATCCTCGACGCCGGCGCCGGCCACCAGCGCTTCCGCCCGTTCTTCGACGAGTGCGTCTACCTGTCGCAGGAGCACCCCGCGGGCATCGAGTTCAAGAACATGCAGGGCATCGAATACGACCTCGTCAGCCCGCTCGACGAGCACATCCCGCTGAAGGACGGCTCGATCGCCTGCGTCATCAACACCTCGGTGCTCGAGCACGTGCGCCGCCCCGAGGCCTTCCTGGCCGAGGCCCACCGCGTGCTGCAGCCGGGCGGCCGCATCTACATCCAGGTGCCGTTCGCCTACTGTGAGCACGAGAAGCCGTACGACTTCCAGCGGCCCACCCGCCACGGCCTCGAGGCCTGGCTGGGCGACGCGGGATTCAAGAAGTTCAGCGTACTGCCCTCGTCCAGCGCCGTCTACGGCGCCAGCTGGTACCTGCCGCACGCGCTGGCCAAGGAGCTGAACGCGCGCCTGGCCTTCGCGCAGCGCGACGAGCTGCAGGCCGTCGTGAAGGCCGCCCTCGAGGCCGCCCGCGCCCTCACCGACGACTACATCGACGTCGCCACGGTCATGCCCGTGGGCTGGACGGCGGTGGCCGAGAAGGAAGGGCAGCTGCCGGCCCGTCCGGACTGGGACCGCGCACGGTGGCTGGCCGAGATCCGGGCCTGAGCGCCTCGCGGGCGCCGCGCCGGTGGCGCCTTCAGGCATGCGCGCCTTACTTGGGTGCCAACGCAAGTCCAGGGAGGCATCGCATGAAACGGATCTTCATTCTCGCCTTCGCCACGGCCGTCCTGGCGGCGGGCGCGGCCCGCGCGGGCGCCGACGTCAGGTTCGGCGCCGACGTCCCCATCGGCGACGACGGCCGGTTGTTCGTCTCCATCTCGTCGCGCTACTTCGACCGCGACCCGGTCGTCGTCGAGGACTGGCACCGGCGCTACTACCCGGACCCCGACGACCTGGCGGTGGCGCTCTTCATCGGCCGCCACTGCAGCCAGGACCCCGAGTTCATCTTCGGCCTGCGCCGGCAGGGCCTCGGCTGGTTCGAGATCTCGAACCGCTGCCGCGTGCCGGTCGACGCGTACTTCGTGACGCTCAAGCGCGACCCCGGCCCGCCGTACGGCAACGCGTACGGGCACTGGAAGAAGCACCGGCGCGACCGCAACCACGTCATGGTGCTCGGTGACGACGACATCCGCCGCCTGGTCGGCGCGCGCATGATCCACGAGTACTACGGGGTGCCCTACGAGAAGGCGATGAAGTGGCGCGCGAGGGACCGCGATGTCCAGTCGACCATGGCGCGCGAATACCGGCAGCGCCACGACGAAAAGCGCAAGGACGGCAAGCACAACGACGACAAGCGGCGCGGCGATGGCGACCGCGGGGGCAGGGACCGTGGCGGCAAGGACCATGGCAAGGGCAACGACCACAAGGGCGGCAAGGACAAGCGCGACTGACCCCGCCTGATGCCCGCGACGGCGGCGGCGGCCCTCAGGCCCCGCCGCCGTCCTCGTGCAAGCCGTCGGCGAATCCCTCGCGGAACGAGGGATACTGCGCCCGCCACCCGGCGGCCACCAGCGCCGCGTTCGCGACCCGCTGGTTCGAGCGCGCCGGCGCCGCCTCCCCGTCGAACACCAGCAACGCGGGATCGCGACCGTCGGCGGCCGCGCACCACCGCGCGATGTCCGCCGCCTGCACGGGCGAGCCGTCCGCCACGTTGAGCACGCGCGGCGGGCCCGCCTGGACCAGCGCCGTCCGGACGGCGCCCACGATGTCGTCCCGGTGCGCCAGGTTCACCCACGCCGTCCCGCGCAGCGGCAACAGCCCGGGCTGCGCGTACCGTGGCCGCGGGTCGCGCCCCGGCCCGTAGATGCCGGCCACGCGCAGCACCGTCACCCCGCCCAGCCCGCTGCCCAGCAGGATGTCCTCGGCCTCGACCAGCGCCTCGTTGGCGCCGCCCGTCGCAAGGCGCGGCGACTGTTCGTCAACCCACGCGCCGTCGCGCCGGCCGTACACGCCGGTGCTCGACGTGTACACCAGCGCCCGGGCTCCGCTCGCGCGCGCCAGCGCGACCGCCGCGCGCGCCGCCGGCGGGTACGTCGCCGCGTAGCCGTCGGCCGCGCCCGAGGGCGCCACCGCCAGCACGACGGCGTCCAGCCGGTCGGGCAGTCCCGGCACATCGCCGGCCGTCAAATTGCCCGCCACCGCGACCACGCCCGCCCCGAAGTCCCGCGGCCGCCGGCTCACGGCCCCCACCGCGGCCCCATCGGCGGCCAGGGATCGCGCCACCGCGCTCCCGACGTACCCCGCGCCCAGCACCGCCACGCGCCATCCGCGCCAGGTGTTTTCCAATCCGCTCATCCTGCGACGC
>CAINDZ010000340.1 GCA_903847545.1 uncultured bacterium
CCCCCGTGTGCCTGGAGGTGGCCGTGGCCGCCCCCGGGGCGGGCCGCGCCGCGGCGTGCGCCGCGGCCGGCCTGGCGGCCGTGGCGGCGGCGGGTGTGCGCGGAAGCTGCCTGCTCGAGGACGACACGGTCGCGTGGTCGGCGTTCAGCTACCTGGCGGGCCCCGACGTGGACGACGTCCCCGCGCATGCCGGCCTGGATCTGGCGCCGGGCCTGCGCGCCCGGTGGCTGACCGGCGGCCGCCTCGCCACGGCATTGCCCGACCAGTGGGTGCGCTGGCGCCTGCTCGGCGAGGCCTCCGAGTCGGCGCTCGCGGCGTGGGAGGTCGTGGCCGGCCTGCCTGCCTGCGCGCGACCGGCGCCCCTGGCCTGGTCCGCGCTGGTGTGGTGCGTGACCGCCGGCGAGGCCGCGTCACCGGCCGTGGCTGCATGCCTGTCCCGGTTGACGACCCTGCTGGCCCCGGGCAGGGTGGCGTTCCTGGTCGTGCCCGACGCGTGGGGCGCGCGCCCGGGAGGCTGGCGGCCGGCGATGCGCCGCCCCGAGGCTGCCTGGCGCAACGTGGCCCACCTGCAGGACATCGCGCGCAACGCCGCCTGGCCCGCCGCGGTGTCGGTGCACGTCTACCCGGACGATGCCGAGCCGGAGACCGCGGGGGAGGCCGTCCTCGGCGAGATCGTACGCCTGGCCCTGGCCTGACAGGGGACGGCGCGCCGCTCCCCGAGGCCCCGATTTCGGTGGACCGGCGACCCGCACCTGACCTACCGTTCCCGGAAGTCCTGCCGCCATGTGGTGGCCCCTGCCCGTGCCCGCTGCGCCGGGAATGCCGTCGACCTGGGATTGAAATCTTGGCCGTGCCCGAGAACCGCCAGCCGTCCTTCGCAGCCGTGGCCCGGCCCGCACCAGCCGGGACGGTGCGCGAACGCGGCGTCCGGCTTCTGTGGGGGTTGACCCTGCTCTCGCTGCCGTGGGTGGGCGCCGACCTGATCCTCTTGCTGACCGGGCGTGACGCCGGGGTGGGCCTGCAGCCTTCGTGGCTGCTGATGGCTCTGCTGTGGGTGTTCGCCTGGCGCTTCGTCGCGTTCCGGAACGCGCCCCGGATGGTGCCCTGGGTGGGGGGTGCCATGGTGGTCGCCGTGGCCGTCTCCGCGGGAGGCCTGTGGGCTGCGCCCGCCGACGCGCCTCCCGGCGTCGCCATGACGAGATACTTCAAGCAGAGCGCACAACTGGCCATCATGGCATCATTTGCAGTCTGGCCCATCTTAAACCTGCGCGGCTGTGACGCGTGGCGCCGGACGGCGCGGTGGCTGGTGGCCGGGGCCCTCGTCCAGGTCGCCTACGGGGCGGCGCAGCAGGTGGCGTTCTACCATCCGCTGCCGGCCTTGACCGCGCTGGAGAGGATCTTCACGTCGAATCCGTCGATCCTCAGCGGCTCCGGGCAGCTGTACGTCGGGGATCGGTTCCTGGCCGTGCCCCGGCTGCGGGGGACGGCCTGCGAGCCCCTGTACCTGGGGAACTACCTGCTGCTGGTCATCCCCATGGTCTTCCTGACCGGCTGGCGACGGCGCTGGCAGGGGGTGGCCCTCGGCGCCCTGGGCCTGCTCCTGCTGCTGACGTGGTCCAGGGGCGCGTGGCTCGGCGCGGCGGCCGGGCTGGCGTTGGCGCTCGCGCTCTCGCGCGGGGCGGGGGCGAGCCGCCGGGAGGCGGCGCCCCGGCGTCGAGCCGGCTGGGGACTCGTGGCGATCATGCTCTTGTCCGGGCTCGTCATGTTGGCCTGGGCGCCCGCCCGCCTGCCGGTCCAGCGCCTGTTGCAGTCGTTCAGCACCCACGACTGGTCGAACCTGACGCGCCTGTATTCGGTGCAGGCGGCCTGGCGCGCGTTCTGCCTGAGCCCGGTCTGCGGGATCGGCTGGGGGCAGTTCGGCTGGCATTTCGCGGGGCTGGTGGATCCGGCCGGCCTGCAGGCGATGTTCACCTGGCCGGTGGTCGCCAACTTCCCGATGCTCGTGCTGTGCGAGACGGGCCTCGTCGGTTTCGGCGCCTTGCTGGCAACCGGGGTGGGAGCGGCGCGGGCCGTGGCCGGGCGGGCGCGCGGCGCGGCGCCTGCCGAGTTGGTGGCCGCGACGGCGGCGGTCGCCGGGATCGGCGTCCAGGCGCTGACCTTCTCGCAGTACAACCTGGCGCACGCCTGGATCGCGCTCGGGCTGCTCGGCGCCGCGCTCCTGCGGGAGACGGAGACCGCGGGCGGCGGAGGGGCGTCATGACCGCCCGACCGCTGATCGTGCTGGACGCCATGGCGGTCCGGACGAGGCCGACGGGCGTCGCGTCCGGCAGCGTGGAGCTGCTGCGGGCCCTGGCCGCGCGCGACCGCGGATGCGACTTCGTGGTCGTGGCCGGCCATCGCGCGGCCTTCGACTGGCTGGACGGCACGCCGGGCTGGCAGGTCGTGGCGCCGCCGGCCGTGCGGGCCGTCGCGCGGGAGTGGCACCGGGGCTACACGCTGCCGCGGCTGTGCCGGTCCCGTGGCGCCGCGCTCATGCATGCCCTGCAGCCGGTGGCCCCCTGGACGGCGCCCTGCCCGGTCGTGCTGACCGTCCATGACATGGCCTGGCGCACGATGCCGGACGTCATCGCCGAACCACGGCGCACCTGGCTGCGGGCCGTGGTGCCGCCTTCGTTAGCCAGGGCCAGCCTGCTGCTGGCCAACAGCAATGCCACCGCCACCGCGCTGGCGGCGGGCTTTCCGGGCCTGGTCCGCAAGGTGCGCGTGGTGCCCCATGGCACGCCCGCCTGGGCCCTGGCCGGCCCTGTGGCGTCTCCCTCAACGGCGGGCGAGCGCCCGTTCCTGCTGTTCGTCGGCACGCTCGAGCCGCGCAAGAACCTGCCGCGCCTGCTCGATGCGTACGGCCAGCTGTTGGAGGGCATGGGCGACCAGGCGCCCGACCTCGTGCTGGTCGGGCCGATGGGCTGGTCGTCGGGCCCGTTGCAGGAGCGCCTGGCGCGGCCGGCGTTGCGGCAGCGGGTGCGCGTGCGCGGCTGGCTCGAGGACGACGAGGTGCGCAACCTGTACCGCCGTGCGCTGGCGGTGGTGCTGCCGTCGCTCGACGAGGGATTCGGGCTGCCCGTGCTCGAGGCCATGGCTTGCGGCGTTCCCGTGCTTACATCTGATCGCGGGGCGATGTCCGAGGCGGCGGGGACGGACGCCCTGCTCGTGAATCCGGTGGACACCGCCGGGCTGGCCCGCGCCATGCAACGGCTGGCCACCGATCCGGCGCTGCGCCTGAAGCTGGCCTCAGCCGGCCCGCGGCGGGCTTCCCTGTGGACCTGGGAGCGCACAGCTGACCTGACGGCAGCAGCTTACGCCGAAATCACCGGCGACGGGGGCGGGAGAAAATGATTGCCGCCCCGGTCGGGTTACCGTAACTTTCGACCCGGGCGGGCCCCCGGCCGGGGCCTTGCCGGGCTGTGTTACGGGAGGTTTTGTGAAGCTCGAAGTCATCGCCTTGCTTGGGTTTGCGGCGGCATTCCTGATGTCGTGGCTCGTCCAGCCGCATTTCCGCAATCTGGGCTTCCTGACCGAGATCGTCGACCATCCCGGTTACCGTCGCGCCCACCGCGAGCCGGTGCCGCGCACCGGTGGCATGGCCATTTTCATTTCATTCTTCTGCGCGCTTTTCTTCCTCGAGCACGTCATCCTCGACACGCGCCTGCCCTGGTCTTGGCTGGGCATCCTCAGCGGCGCCGGCCTGGCCATCCTGGCCCTGGGCGTGGGGGACGACCGCTTCGGGATCCACGCCGAGAAGAAGCTCTACGGCCAGCTCGTCGTCATCGTCGGCCTCATGCTGTTCGGGCAGCGCCTGGACACCGTCACGCTGCCGCTGGTCGGGACCATCGCGCTGGGCGGCTGGGCGTGGCCGTTCACGCTGATGTGGTACCTCGGCTTCATCAACTCGATGAACCTGATCGACGGCCTCGACGGCCTGGCCTCGGGCATCAGCATCCTGGCCTCGGCCACGCTCGTGGTGCTGTCGATGGCCGTGAACGAGATGTACTCGACGCTGTTCGCCGCCACGCTGTGCGGCGGCACCGTCGCCTTCTTCTACTGGAACGTCAGCAAGCGGAAGATCTTCCTCGGCGACTCGGGCAGCATGTGGATGGGCCTGGTGCTGGCCAGCCTGATGCTGAACCTGAGCCAGACGACGCCGATCCAGCTGCCGATGCTGCTGGCGCCGATGATCGTGCCGATCTGGGACACGGGCACGACGATCGTGCGCCGCTACCGTCGGCGCACGTCGATCTTCCAGGCCGACGACTTCCACCTGCACCACCGCCTGCTGCGCCTGGGCTTCTCGCCGGCCGGCGCGACGCTGTGCCTGCTCCTGGTGACGATGGGGACCACGGTCTTCGCGCTGAGCGATTTCCTGGGCGTCGCGTGGCTCGGCCTGCCCGCCATGGGATTGTGGATGCTCGCGGCCCAGCTGGGCGCGCAGCGGCACCTGCAGAACCGCCGCCACGGCCTGGACCTGTTCAGCGAGGTGTCGTACGCGCTGGGCCTGGACGACCGGCTGGACAAGCTGACCGGGCGCATCGAGCAGGACGTGGCCGACATCATCGACCTGCAGGCCGAGCGCCAGCGCGTGGCGCGCCTGAAGGCCGGCATGCGCGAGGCGACGACCGGTTCACTGGCCGTGGACCCGGAGAGCCCGGATGCCGTTCGACCCCCTTCCAAAGACACTTACTGACCTCCTGGACGCCGGGGCGTCGCGCCCGCTCGTGGCCCTCGATCTTGGCTGCGGTGACGGTCGCCTGTCGGCGTTGCTGCGCAAGCCGGGCGTGCACTGCTTCGGCCTGGATCGCCTGCCGCGCGTGGCCGGGTCGCGCGCCGACATCGTGGCCGATGCCAGGCGGGCGCCGGTGTGCGCCGGCTCGGTGGACCTGGTCGTGGCCGGCAACCTGGTGCGCCATCTCCTGCCGGCCCAGCGTGACGCCGCGTTCCTGGACGATTGGCTGGCCCTGCTCAGGCCCGGCGGGTCGCTGTTCATCCTCGAGGACGAGCCGACGGCGCGACCGGCGGCGGCCGCGAACTACCGCGACCTGCAGGCGTTCCTGGCACGGCTGTGGCCGGTGGGCCGGGGGCCGCTCGTGACGCTCGACACGTTCCGGCGCCGCCTGCCGGCGCGGCTGGCCGCACTCGTCGTCGAGAGCGGGACCGGCGCCAACCACTGGCCGCAGGACGCCGCCGCCGCCGTGGCGATGCTCGAACGAGGGCGGCCGGCGCCGGGGGACGAGGCCCACCGGCTGGCGGCGGCCATCACGGCCCGCGGCCTGAGCTGCGGCCGGCAGTGGTGGTGTCGCCTGCGGACGCCGTCGCCAACCGATTGAGGGAACGATTCCATGCCGCCCGTTCGTCGTCTTGCCTGGGTCCTGGTCGCGCTGCTGGTCGGCGCCGCGGCCCTGTTGTCGGCGGGGCCGTCCAGCCTCGTCGATTGGCGCGCCATGCGCGCCATCGCCATCGAGAGCGACGACTGGGGGCTGTGCGGCTTCGTGCCGTCGGTCACGGCCTGGGAAGGGCTTCGGCACGAGGACCTGTCGCCCGGCCGGTTCCCCGCGGTCTACTGGAACTCGACGCTCGAGGACAGCGCCGCTGTCGCGTCGCTGGCGGCCGTGCTGCAGTCCCACCGGGGCCGCGACGGGTTGCCGGCGGTCCTGCAGCCGAACTACATCGTGTCGTCCCAGGCCTACGAGGATGGCGTCTGGCGTCGCCATGACCTGCCCGACCTGCCGCGCGCCTACGCGCGTCCCGGGATGTGGCGCGCCGTCGGGGACGCGGCGCGGGCGGGCGTGTGGCATCCCGAGTTCCACGGCGCCTGGCACTACGACCCCCGGCTGCAGCGGCAGGCCATCGCCGACGCGCCGCAGCTGGTGGCCGCCGCCGCGCGGGGCATCATGCTGTTCCCGGGCAGCGAGGCCGCCCGGGAACTGGGGCCGTGGCGGTCGACGCCGCAGCTGGCCGCCGAGCTGGACACGGCCCTGGCCGTCTTCGGCCGCGCGTTCGGGCGCGCGCCCGGCTCGATCATCGCGCCGGACTACACCTGGGACGGCCGGGTCGAGGCCCTGTGGCAGTCGCGGGAGCTGGCCGTGATCCAGGCCAAGCGCGAGCAGCGCCACCCCGACTATCCGTCCGGCCTGGCCGGCCGGGTGTTGAAGGTGCTCGAGCGCCAGTGGGCGCGCGCCGCGCATCCCCGCCGGACGTACCTCGAGCGTAACTGTCGCCTCGAGCCCGTCCAGAGCCCGGATCCCCGGGAAGTGGTGGCGGCCTGCGTGCGGGACACCGAGCGCGCCTGGCGCCGCGGCGAGCCGGCCATCGTCGAATCGCACCGCGTGAACTTCGCCCACGCCGACCGTAGCTTTGAGGAGGCGGGGCGGGATGGGCTGGCCGGTTACCTGGCCGGGGCGACGACGCTGCCGTCCGGTCCGCCGGTGTTCCTGGTGGATGCCGAGGTGGCGGCGCTCGCGGGACGGGGCACCAGCCTCCGCGCAGGCCCGGGAGCCTGGGTGGCGCGCAACGGCACACATGCCCGGCGCGTGGCCTGGCTGCCGCCGGCGGAGGACGGGGTCGGGCGAATGGCGACGTTGCTCCTCCTGGATTCAGGGTGCGCGCGGCGTCTGGACGTTCACGACGCGCGATGACAGGGCGCGGTTAATTCGTTACGGCGATGTAAGATATCCAAGGCGAATATTTCCTTTCAGAATCATGCCTAATTTTGTGTCATTGACCCGTTTTCGTGATTTTGGTATAGTCTGAGGGCCCGTTGGCCGGCCTCCGTTCGTCCCGGACCGGACCGCGACGGTGGACCTTCTGTCCCGCCTCTTGGAGGTCGCTCCGGCCACATCGCTAACGTGCATCATTCCCGTGACGTCGCGTCGCGGGACGGCTTGTCAACATCGCGAATCGTGAGGCCCGCGCCTCTGCCCAGCTGGTGACGTCACCGTCCATCCCAAGGACGCCGACCGGAGGCCATTGCATGAAAGCGTTCGGCAGCCGCCGTCTTGCCGTTTTGTTCCTGATCGCCCTCTGCCTGCCGACCGCCGCCCTGGCGGCCGTCTCGTCCGGTGGATCGGTCATCCACGAGGACGGGTTCGACCTTCGTGACCTGACCTGGGCGCGCGACGCGCGGGGGCAGGCCTATCCGCAGCTGGGGACCCTGCGCGGCATCGACGATCCCGGGCAGCCGCGGCTGCCGATGCGGACGCTGTTGCTGCTGGTGCCGGCCGATGCCGTGGTCACCGACGCCTGGATCGAGCCCGTGACCACGCACCTCGAGAAGGTCGACGGATCCCTTGCGGTCTGCGACCCGCTGGTCACCGACACGGGCGAGATCGTCACCAAGGCGCGCCTGCAGTCCGTCGCGGGGGCCTACCCGGCGGCGTGGGGCAAGTTCGACGGCACCCATACGTGGCGCGGCTACCGGCTGCTCGCGATGGAGGTGTTCCCGGTGCGGAGCACCGCCAACGCGGGCGAGGTGGAGTTCCTCGACAGCTACGCGGTGCGGGTCGCCTACGGCAAGGGCGCCGGCGCCGGCGAAGTGGCCGTGCGCGAACGGTTCGTGCCGGCGGAGCGCGCCGCGAACCGGGAGATCCTGGCGGACCTCGTCGCCAACCCGGGTGCGATCGCCGGCTATGCGCGGCAGGAAGGCGTCGCCGTCGTTGCCGAGGGCGGCTTCCAGCCCGACAAGACGCCCAGCCTGACGGGCAGCGCGGTCAACTTCCTCATCGTGACCAACGAGGCGATGCGCCCGGCGTTCGAGGTGCTCGCGGCGCACAAGACCGCGCAGGGCATCCCGACGGTGGTGGCGACGCGCGAGTACATCGAGGCGAACTATCGCAGCGGCGCCGACTTCCAGGAGACGCTGCGCCTGTACATCCGCGACGCCTACCAGAAGTGGGGCGTGGACTACGTGCTGCTGGGCGGCGACTCGGACATCCTGCCGCCGCGGTACGTCATCAGCAACTTCTACCCCGTCAACGGGACCACGTCGATCCCGTGCGACCTGTACTTCGCCTGCCTGGACGGCAACTGGAACGCGGACGGCGACGACGAGTTCGGCGAGCCGGTGACCGGGGAGTCGGCCGGCGATGCCGCCGATTTCGCGGAGGAAGTGTACCTCGGGCGGGCGACGGTCAGCACGCTGGCGGCGGCGACCACGTTCGTCAACAAGGTCGTGGCCTACGAGGGCGCGGCTGCGGGCGCCGGCTGGGCCAACCGCACGCTGTTCGCCGCCGAGGTGCTGTTTCCCGAGGATTACGGCCACGGCTCGAACTTCATCACCCTGGACGGCGCCAAGTTCGCGCACGAACAGGTCGTCAACAGCATCGTTCCCTGCACGGGAATGGAATACAAGCGCATGTACGAGACGAACGTGGGCTACCCCTGGGACGCCTCGTTGTCGCGCGCGGCGCTCATCGATTCGCTCAACACCGGGCACTACGGCATCTTCAACCAGATCGGCCACGGCTACTACTTCAACATGTCGGTCGCCGACGGCAACTTCATGACGACCGATGCCGACAACCTGGTGAACAACGGCCGCTACTTCCTGATGTACGCGCTCAATTGCGCGTCGGCGGCGTTCGACAACTCGTGCCTGCTGGAACGGTTCGTCCAGAACCCGCACGGCGGCGCCATCTGCTCGCTCGGCTCGGTGCGGGCGGCGTTCCCGAACAACGCGAACAACTACCAGCAGGAGTTCTTCAGCAAGCTGTACTGCACGACGGAGAACCGCGTCGGGCGACTGCTGGCGCTCAGCCGCCTGCCGTTCATCGGCCTGACGGCCAACAACTACACCGACCGCTGGACCTTCGAGAACTACACGCTGCTGGGAGATCCCTCGCTGCCGGTGTGGACCGCCGCGCCCAAGGCTGTCGCCGTCGCCGGGACGACGGCGCTGACGGTCGGGCCGCAGATGGTCGAGGCGACGGTCACCGCCGCCGGGTTGCCGGTGCAGGGCGCCGTGGTGTGCGTCCAGAAGGGAACCGAGGAACTGGCCTACGGCGTCACCGACGCCCTCGGGCACGTCAGCCTGCCGGTCCTGCCGACGAGCCCGGGCACCGCGACGCTGAAGGTCTCCGGGCGCAACCTGGCGCTGACCTCGCAGGCGCTGCCGGTCACGGCGGGCGGCGCCTACCTGGCGGTCGAGTCGGTGACGATCAAGGATGACGGGACCGACGGCAGCTCGGGCAACGGCGACGGACAGATCGACGCGGGCGAGACGGTCGCCCTGCGTCCGGTCCTGCGTGAGACGGGCGGCAGCGCGGCCGGCGCCGC
>CAINDZ010000341.1 GCA_903847545.1 uncultured bacterium
CCCGCGCCCGTCCACCTCCAGCGGCACCAGCACCGTCGGGCACTGCCACACCTGGTCGTACAGTCCGTGGCGGCGCAGCGCCGACATCATGATGTCGTCGCAGGTGCGCAGCAGGTCCAGCCGCTCCCGCGTCATCTGCGCGGCCAGCGTGCGGCACGTGCGCGGCAGCCCGTCGCCCAGCAGCAGCAGCGCGCGGTTCAGCCCGCCCACGGACTTGAAGATGGTGCCCGACGCCTCGGCCAGCGCCTCCCAGTCGTACTCGCCGCCGCCGGTCGCCGCCGGCGCGTGCAGCAGCACCGGGTGCTCGTACGTGCGCAGGTCGGCCTTCACGCCCACCGAGCGGATCGGCAGCGGCATCGCCTGCAGCCCGTAGCGCGCGACGGCCGCGTCGACCGCGGGGGCGATCTCCGCCAGCGCGGCCGCGTCGCCCGGTGTCCCGCCGGTCGACGAAGAGGCGCTGCACAGCAGCCGCACGCCCAGCCCGGGGCCGGGGAAGGGGTGCCGCCAGATCATGTCGTGGGGGATGCCCAGCTTCTCGCCGAGCTCGCGCACCTCGACCTTGTAGAGGTCGGCCAGCGGCTCGATCACCTTGCCCGCCCGGATCATCTCCTCGATGATCGGCACGCGGTTGTGGTGCGTCTTGATCGTGTCGGCGCGCTTGGTGCCGCCGGTCTCGATGGTGTCGGGGTAGATGGTACCCTGGCCCAGCAGGTGCCCGGTGATGCCCAGCCGCCGCGCCTCGGACTCGAACACCGTGATGAACGTGTCGCCGATCGCGCGCCGCTTCGCCTCGGGCTCGGTCTTCCCCGCCAGCGCCGCCAGGAACGTGTCCGTGGCGTCGATGAAGTGCAGGTTGTCGCCCAGCCCCATGTCGCGGAACATCTCGACGACCAGTCGCGACTCGTCCTTCCGCATCAGCCCGTTGTCGACGTGCAGCAGTTCCAGCCGCGCGGGCCCGAGCGCCTCGACGAACAGCCGCGCCGCCACCGTCGAGTCCACGCCGCCCGACGCCAGCAGGAACACCGAGCGGTCGCCCACCTGCGCGCGGATCTTCTCGACCTGCTCCTCGACGTAGCGCTCCATCGTCCACGTGGGCCGGCAGCCGCAGATCTCCAGCACGAAATTCGCGATCATCTCGTCGCCGTGCACCGAGTCGTCCACCTCGGGATGGTACTGGAAGCCGTAGCGGCGCCGCTCGTCGTCGGCGATGGCGGCGAAGCGGTGTGGCTCCGCATTCGCGCCCAGCACCGACCAGCCCAGCTCGCGGAAGCCCGGGCCCACCGCGGTCACCGAGTCGAAGTGGCTCATCCACACGGTCTCGACCGGGCCCAGCCCCTTGAACAGCGGGTGCGACTCGGTCAGGTGCAGGTCGGCGCGTCCCCATTCCTGCTTCCCGTGGATGACCGTGCCGCCGTAGTGCTTGGCGATCTCCTGGTGCCCGAAGCAGAACCCGAGGATGGGCACGTCCAGGTCGAGGATCGCCTTGTTCCAGTCCGAGTCCTCGCCGAACGAGGCCAGCGACGGGCTGCCGCTGAGGATGACGCCCTTGCACCCGGCGAAGGCCTCGACCGGGTCCTCGGGCTGGCGGATCTCGGCCAGCACCCGTGCGGCGCGGCGGACCTTGGTGGCGATGAGATGGGCATACTGGCCGCCGAAGTCGATGACGGCGATCACGTCGTGCTTCATGGTCCGTCCTGTGGGCTGGATGGCGGGAGCGCGGGCCGTGCATGGCATATGTAGCAGAGGTGCGGCCGATCCACA
>CAINDZ010000342.1 GCA_903847545.1 uncultured bacterium
GACCTCGAGATCGGCGGCCGCTACGAGTGGCTGTTCAACGGCACGATCGGCAGCAACGGCTGCCAGGTGCTCAGCTACATCCCCGACCGCATGGTCAGCTTCACCTGGAACGCGCCGCCCGGGCAGCCGACGCGCGAGCGGCGCACCTGGGTCGTCGTCGAGACCACCGAGACCGCGCCCGGCCGCACGCACGTGCGGCTGACGCATCTGGGCTTCGGCCAGGGCGCCGACTGGGACACGACGTACACGTACTTCGACAACGCCTGGGGGCGCGTGCTGCCGCTGATGAAGCAGACTCTGGAGGCCCCTGGCGCCGCCGGCGAAGGCTTCGTCACCACCGCGGACAGCGTGCGCATCCACTACACCGACCAGGGCGTGGGCGGGCCGACGCTGGTCCTCGTGCACGGCTGGAGCTGCGACGGCACGTACTGGGGCGCGCAGGTGGCCGAGTTCGCGAAGACGCACCGCGTGGTCACCGTCGACCTGGCGGGCCACGGCCAGTCGTCGGCGGGCCGCGTCACCTACACCATGGAGCTCTTCGGCGAGGACGTCGTCACGGTGCTGAAGGCGCTGGACCTGAAGGACGTCATCCTGGTCGGCCATTCGATGGGCGGCGCGGTCATCGTCGAGGCGGCGCTGCAGGCGCCCGACCGCATCGCCGGCCTGGTGGGCGTCGAGAACTTCCAGAACATCAGCCTGTCGCTGCCCGAGTCGGCGATCGCGAACTTCATGGGGCCGTTCCGCCAGAACTTCCACGACAGCGTCGAGGAATGGGTGGCCGGCATGTTCGCGGGCGGGCCGGGCACCGAGCTGGCGCGCGCCGTCGCGTCCGACATGGCCTCGGCGCCCGAGAATGTCGCGCTGGGCGCGATGCTCGAGATGATGTCCTGGTACGGCAGCGAGCCCGTCAAGCGGATGCGGAAGCTGACGGTGCCGCTGATGTCGATCAACGTCGACATCCCAGGCACCGACGTCGCGGCGCTCAAGGCCATCATCCCCGGCTACGAGTGCCGCATCATGGAGAAGCACGGGCACTTCCTGATGCGCGAGGATCCCGAGGGCTTCAACAAGGTGTTCGCCGAGACGCTGGCCGCCATGGCCGCGCTCAAGGCCGCGAAGTAGCGTCCCGGGAAAAACAGCGGGCCCGCGCCGTGAACGGCGCGGGCCCGCGACCCCAGGGAGACGACCGCCGGGGCCTGTTCGATCCTGCCTTCCCTAGCGCGGCACCGCCAGGAACACGTTCTGCTTCGCCTGCGGCTTGTACACCCGCATGAACACCGGCCGGTCGGGCGTGCGCGCGAGCGCCGCCTGGAACGCCTCGAGCGACTCGACGGGCTGCCCGTTGATCTGCACGATCACGTCGCCCTCGGCCAGGCCCTCGCCCGCGGCGTTGCTCGTCGCCTTGACGCCGGTCACCAGCATGCCGCGCACCTTCTCGGGCATCTGCGCCATGGCGCGCATGCGGTCGGTCAGCGGGCGCACGGTGACGCCGGCCAGCGTGGTGTCCTCGTCGACTTCCTTGCGGGTCGGCGTGTTGCCGGCGACCTCGGCGTCCGGCAGGCGGCCCAGCTTGACGATGATGTCGCGCTCCTTGCCGTCGCGCAGCACCTGCACGCGCGCGGGGTGGCCCACGTCCGACAGGCTGATCAGGTTGCGCAGCGCGTTGGGCGTGTTGATGTCGCGCCCGTCGACGGCCAGGATGATGTCGCCTTCCTTGAGGCCCGCCGCCGCGGCCGGCGTGTCGTCGTTCACCTGCGCCACCAGCACGCCGCGCGGCTTGGTCATCCCGTAGTAGTCGGCCAGCGACTGGTCGACCTGCTGCGGCAGCACGCCCAGGTAGGCGCGCTTGACCTCGCCGTCGCTCTTGAGCGAGGCCACGACCTTCATCGCCATGTTGGACGGGATCGCGAACCCGATGCCCATGCTGCCGCCGCTGCGGCTGAGGATGGCCGAGTTCATGCCGACCAGCTTGCCCTCCATGTTGACCAGGGGCCCGCCGCTGTTGCCGGGGTTGATCGACGCGTCGGTCTGGATGAAGTCGGCGTAGTCGGTCAGGCCGATGTTGCGGCCCAGCGCGCTGACGATGCCCATCGTGATGGTCTGGCCCACGCCGAACGGGTTGCCGATGGCCATCACCTGGTCGCCGATGCGCAGCTCGGAACTGTCGGCCGTCTCGATCATCGGCAGGCCGCGGGCCTCGATCTTCAGAAGCGCCACGTCGGTCGGGGGATCGGTGCCGACGACCTTCGCGTCGTACTCGCGCTCGCCCTCGAACGTGACGTGGATCTTCGTCGCGTTCTCGACGACGTGGTTGTTGGTCAGGATGTAGCCGTCGGACGAGATGACGATGCCCGAGCCCATCGACTTCTCGACCTGCTCCTGCCCGTCGCCCTGCTGGTTCTCTGGCGCGTTGAAGAAGCGCCGGAACATGGGGTCGTCCATGAACGGGTGCTGGAAGGTCTCGACGGGCTTGTCCGTCTGGATGTTGCAGACGGCGGGCATGGTGCGCGCCGCGACGTCGGCGTACGAGCGCAGCTGGCCGGCGGGCGCCGCAGGGGCGCCCGTGGCGCCGCCGGACGCGGCGACCGGCGTGGCCGCGGTGGCCGTCGCGCCGCCGGGGGCGCCCTGCAGGGTCAGTCTGACCGCCAGGCCGATCGCCAGCAGGGCGACGGCCGCCAGGGGGGATCGCTTCAGCGTCTTCATGGGGTTTGTCCTCGCTGTGGCCGGCGCCGGGCGCGGGCCGTTGTCTTCAGGGGTTGGGGCGCGGCCGGGCCGCACCGGGATCTTCCGCCTCTCGGGAGCCCGTTGAACCTGCCCGGCCCCCACAAGTTTCCAAAAAACGCGGCGGCCCGCCACCGGGGCGGGCCGCCATCTTCCCTGAAACGGGTCGGGCCGGGCGCGATTGCCGGGAGCCGGGGGTCAGCCGTCGTCGCCGATGGCCTCGACCGGGCACTCTTCCATGGCGTCGAGGCACGCCTGGTGCTCCTCGTCGTTCTCCGGCTGCTTCGAGACGAAGGTGTAGCCCTCGTCCTCGTTGCGCGTGAAGTTGTCCGGCGCCGTCTGGCGGCACAGGTCGCAATCGATGCAGTTGCTGTCGACGTAGAACTGGCCGTCGACGTTGCCGCCCACCTTGTCCGTATTGTCAGCCATGGTCTTGCCTCCCCGGCGTTCAGTTGTCGCTGGTCACGCGCCCGCGCGAACCGGCCCTTTCATCGTCCGTCACGGTCCCTAAATAAGCCAGAATCGCGGGACCGCCAAGCCCATTTTTCGGGCCCCCGCGGGGGCCTATTTCGTGCGGAACGGCTCGAAGGTCATGAAGTCGGCGTGGTGCACGATGTAGGCCTCGGTCGTCCGCTTGACCATGTCGCCCTCGCCGGCGTGGGCGGCGATGATGTGGCAGACCCGGGGGGGCACGCCGGCCTCCATGGCCAGCCCGACGCCGCTGAACGGGTGGCGCACGTAGCGGCCCATCTCGCTCTGGCCCGACTTGCCGTCCTTGATCTCGTATTCCAGCAGCTTGCCCACGTCCGCCAGGATGGCCCCGGCGATGGTCACGTCCAGGTCGACGGGCAGGTCGTCGGTGAAGAACGCGTTCATCTTCACCGCGGCGTCCCGCGCCACGTGGACCACGCAGCGCTTGTGGGCCATGAAGCTGACCTTCAGGCCGGGCACCAGCAGGGTGAAGGGGATGGACTGGAGATCCTGGGCGGTGAGCGGGCTGCGTTCGAGCGCCAGCTCCCAGGTGCGGGCGGTGGCTTCGCGCAGCGCTTCGTCCTGGATCCAGTCGAGTTCGGGCCACAGGTCACGCACGGCCTGGTTCACGGCGGGCACGCTCCGGGTTGAGGGGGGGTGCGGGGTTCACGGTCGCGGAATCCCCCTTATTGTCGGGCGCGCCGGTCGCCAC
>CAINDZ010000343.1 GCA_903847545.1 uncultured bacterium
AAGGCGGCCTGGCTCTGCGACGACGCATTCATCACCCAGCGCACGGTCGACAATTTCCTGCATGGGCGCGGCCTGACCTGGAACCCCGGCGAGCGCGTGCAGGCCTACACGCACCCCCTGTGGCTGGCGGTCCTGGTCGTGGCGGACTTCCTGGCGCCCGGCGGCTACGCCTCGCTCATGCTGGCGAGCCTGGCCACCACCGCGGTGGCGGTGGGGCTGCTGCTGAAGGGCCTGCCGCGCCGCGCGCCGGCCGTCGTGGCCGCGGCCGCGGCGCTGGTCCTGTCGCGCGCGCACGTCGACTTCGCCACCTCGGGCCTCGAGAATCCGCTGGCGGCGCTGCTGCTGGCGCTGGCCGTTCAGGCATCGCTGCGCGCCGACGAAGGCGCGCCGCAGGCTGACGCGGCGCGCGGTCGCCGTGTGGCGCGGCTGGCGCTGCTGGTCTCGCTGGTGGCGTTGACGCGGCTGGACCTGGTGCTCGTGGCGGCGCCCGTGCTGGCGCTGCAGCTGTGGCGCGACGGGCGTGCGGCGGGCCGGCGGCTGCTTCTGGCCGTGGCGCCGCTGCTGGCGTGGGAGGCGTTTTCCCTCGTGTACTACGGCTTTTTGCTGCCCAACACGGCATACGCGAAGCTGGGCACGGGCATTCCCGCGGGCGACCTGGCGCGCCAAGGCTGGTGGTACCTCGAGGCCGCGCTGCGGCACGACCCGGGCGCGCTCGCGGTGATCGTCGCCGGGCTGGCGCTGGCGCTGTGGCGCGGCGACCGCACGCGACGCCTGTGGGCCGCGGGCGTGGCGCTGTACCTGGCGTACGTGGTGCGCATCGGCGGCGACTTCATGCTCGGCCGCTTCCTGGCCGTCCCGCTGTTCGTCGTCGTCGCGCTGGCCGCCGACCTGGTGCCGGGCGCGCGCCGCGGGTGGGTGGTCGCGGGCGTGCTGGTCCTCGGCGCGCTCGTGCCCGGCGGTCCGCTGCTGTCGGCGACGCCGAAGCCGGGCGCCTGGTTCCACGGCATCGCCGACGAGCGCGCCTACTACTACGCGAACACCGGCCTGCTGCCGCGCCTGCGGCCGGGCTTCGTCGAGCACGAGCACGTCATCGCCGGGCGCCAGGCGCGCGCCATCACCGAGCAGAAGGGCGAGGCGTTCCAGGTCTTCGAGAGCATCGGCTTCTTCGGCTACTACGCCGGGCCGAAGCTGCACATCATCGACGCGCTCGCGCTGGGCGACCCGTTCCTGGCGCGCCTGCCCGTGCCCACGCCGCGCGACCCGCGCAGCTGGCGCATCGGCCACTTCAAGCGCGCGCTGCCCGACGGCTACCGCGAGACCATCGCCGACGGCCGCAACGTGATCGCCGACCCCCGGCTGGCGCGGCT
This sequence comes from uncultured bacterium, assembly GCA_903847545.1. Taxonomy (GTDB): domain Bacteria; phylum Krumholzibacteriota; class Krumholzibacteriia; order LZORAL124-64-63; family LZORAL124-64-63; genus CAINDZ01. The sequence goes on from CAINDZ010000343.1 coordinate 1,368, forward strand.
GTACGACGACGTGCGCCTGGTGACGACCGGGGGGCTGTTCGAGCCGGCGCGGTGGCGGGCGCTGGCGCGACTCCAGTTCTGACGCAGCCCGGTGGCCCAAGGGGACGCGCGGCCGCCCTCCTTGGCCCGGCATGCGCGAAATCATCACGAATTTATCCCAAACAGCCTCGAAAGTGAGCCGTCATTCCGAATAACTCGTTGTGATAAGGCAATTTGATCTATGCATGAACAATTGGCGGTATGGTGGGTCGACAAATGTTGATTTCGTGCTAAAAATAGCCTCTCAACATCACAGGGGATTGAAAACAGCTCGGCGCCGTGCTATGATGAATAGGTCAGACGTGCGCAATGTTCCGCCGTCACAACAAGGAGAGCACGATGAAGAAGTTTGCGATCGCCCTCGCCATTCTGGCCCTGGCCACCTCGGCCTTCGCCTCCACCTCCGGTGTCGTCATCAATTCGGTGTACGGCGGCGGCGGCGGCTCCACCACCACGAACACCTACAAGCAGGACTACGTTGAGCTGTACAACGCCAGTGCCGCTCCCGTGTCCATCGCCGGCTGGGTCATCGAGTACGGCTCGGCCACCGGCAACTGGGGCAGCTCGTCGGGCAACTATTTCGTGATCCCGGCCGGCGCCGTGATCGAGCCCTGCGGCTACATGCTGTTCGGCTGCGGCACGGTCGGCACCGGCGGCGCCGATTTCCCCGTGGCTGCCGACTACTCGCAGAGCACCGGTCCGAACATCAGCGCCACCAACGGCAAGGTCGCCCTGTTCTCGGCTCTGAATGCCAACCTGGCTTGCGGCGCCGAGCTCGCCGGCACGCTGGTTGACAAGGTTTCGTTCGGCACCGGCAACTGCCCCGAGGGCACCAACGTGGCCGTCCTGAGCGGCTCCACGGGCGCCGTCCGTACCATCGCCGGCATCGACACCGACAGCAACGTCGCGGACTTCTCGGTCGTCTCCAATCCGGTCCCCCACAACAAGCTGTCGTCGACGGGCTGCCCGGTGCCTGCCGAGTCGCAGAGCTGGGGCGCCCTGAAGTCGACCTTCCGGTAGACCAGGGTTTGCCGGCCGTCTAGTGCGGCCTGATGAGAACAGCAGGGGCTCCACTGCGAGGTGGGGCCCCTGTTCCTTTTGCCGGCGGGCGGGGCCCGGAGATACGACTATTTCCATCCGCAAACATGTCGACTGATTTGGCGCATCACGCAGGAAACCGGCGCAATTGAACGGGAAATATTGATTAAGAATTATCTGCGTGCTAAGATCTAAAAGTCAGACGCGCGCATTTACCCGCCCGTCGCAACTCAAGGAGAGCGTGATGAAGAAGCTTGCTATCGTTGTCGCCCTGCTCGCGATCGCCTCGCAGGCGTTCGCCGTGTCGCCCAATGTCCGCATCGCCCAGGTGTATGCCGGTGGCGGCTCCGGTTCCGCCACGGCGTCGTACAAGAAGGACTACGTCGTCCTGTTCAACAACGCCGGCGTCGACATCGACATCAGCAACTGGGCCCTCGAGTACGGCTCGAACACCGGCACCTGGGGCAGCGCCACGACGAACTACTTCGTGTTCCCGGCCAACACCTGGATCGCCGGCTGCTCGTACCTGCTGGTCGCCTGCGGCACGGCCGGTGCCGGCGGCGCCGACCTGCCGATGACGCCCGACTTCCTGACCACGAACATCAGCATGAGCGGCACGGCCGGTAAGGTCGGCCTGTTCACCGCGCTGAATTCCAACGTGGCGTGCGGCTCCGAGGCCGCCGGCACGCTCGTCGACAAGGTGGCGTGGGCCACGGCGACCTGCCCCGAGGGCGCGGGCGTCACGGGCACCATCAACGTGACGGTCGGCTTCGTGCGCGGCGGCAACGGCGCCGTCGACACCGACAACAACGCGACCGACTTCTCGATCGTGCCGACGCCGGTGCCGTTCTACTCGGCCACGCCGGCCACGGCCTGCCAGCCGGTGCCGACCGAGGCGCAGAGCTGGGGCGCCCTGAAGTCGACCTTCCGGTAGACCCGGGACCGTCCGGCCGCTTCGCGGCGGCATGAGATGCACAAGGGGGGCTCCGCCAAGCGGCGGGGCCCCCTTGCGTAGCGGCGGGCACCCTAAATCCCACTTCGATCCCGGTTTTCAATTGAAATAGCGTGATCAGCGACTTGACGGGAAGGCCGCCGAATCGGATCATGGCACCCGGATCGCCGAACCCAAGGGAGACGCATGTCCGAGGACCGCTCGGCCGAGGCCCAGGCCAACCACGAAAAATCTTCTGCCGCAGCGAGTTCGGTGCTCGCGGCCGTGGGCCTGACCGCGTTCAAGGGCGCCATCGGGCTCCTGACCAATTCACTGGGCATTCTGGCAGAGGCGGTGCACTCGGCGCTGGACCTGGTGGCGGCGTTCACGACCTGGGTGGCCGTGCGCGCGGCGGGCAAGCCCGCGGACACCAAGCATCCCTACGGGCACGGCAAGATCGAGAACGTCTCGGCGCTGTTCGAGACGGGGTTGCTGCTGGCGACCGTGGTGTGGATCGTCTGGGAGTCCATCAACCGCCTGGTCAAACCGTCGAGCCACGTCGAGGTGACGTGGTGGTCGTTCGCGGTGATGATCACGTCGATCGTCGTCGACGTGTCGCGCTCGCGCATGCTGTACGCCGCGGCGCGCAAGCACCGCTCGCAGGCGCTGGAGGCGGACGCGCTGCACTTCAGCACCGACATCTGGTCGTCGTGCGTGGTCGTGCTGGGACTGGGGCTGCTGCTGCTGTCGCGGCGCGTGCCGGGCCTCGAGTTCCTGCGCCACGGCGACAGCGTGGCGGCGCTGGCGGTCGCCGGCATCGTCACCTGGGTGGCCGTGAAGCTGGGCTGGCGGTCGCTGCAGGCGCTGCTCGACGCGTCGCCGACCAACGGCGAGCAGGAAACCATCCTGCGCGAGGTCGGCGCCATGGCGGGCGTGTCCGACGTGCACGACGTGCGCATCCGCGCCGCGGGCGGCAGC
>CAINDZ010000344.1 GCA_903847545.1 uncultured bacterium
CACGACCGACGACAAGCCGAACGGCAAGGTCTGGGACATGTACTCGGACGTTCCCGGCGGCATCCCGCCCTACGAGTACACGTTCGGCGTCGACCAGGGCGGCTCCGCGGGCAGCGAGGGCACCGGCTACAACCGCGAGCACTCGTTCCCGGCCAGCTGGTTCAACGACCTGGCCCCGATGTACACGGACCTGTTCCAGCTCTACCCGACCGACAACGACGTGAACAACCGCCGCAGCAACTACCCGTACGGCGAGGTGTCGTCCCCGACGTGGACGTCGTTGAACGGCTGCAAGCTCGGGCCCAACACCTACCCCGGCTACACCGGCACGGTGTTCGAGCCCATCGACGCCTACAAGGGCGACTTCGCGCGCACCTACTTCTACGTGACCACGCGCTACTACACCGAGGACTCGGGCTGGGCGAGCTCGCCCATGGCCACCAAGTGCGAACTGGCGGCGTGGGCGAAGGCCATGCTGCTGGAGTGGAACGCGCAGGATCCGGTCAGCCAGAAGGAGATCGACCGCAATGAGGCGATCTACGCCATCCAGGGCAACCGCAACCCGTTCATCGACCGCCCCGACTTCGTGACCAAGATGTTCCATCCCGAGCTCAGCGCCGCGCCGCAGCCGGTCAGCCGCGCCGTGGTCGAGCTGATGCAGAACGTGCCCAACCCGTTCAACCCCTCGACCGTCATCCGGTACGAGCTGGGCGTGGCGGGCCCGGTCGAGCTCGGCATCTACGACCTGGCCGGCCGGCTGGTCGACACGGTGTTCAGCGGGCAGGAGGAGCAGGGCCGCCACGAGCACGTGTGGCAGGGCCGTGACGCGTCCGGCCATGCGGTGGCCACCGGCGTCTACGTGTACCGCCTGAAGGCCGGCGACGTGGTCGAGACCCGGCGGATGACGCTGGCCAAGTAGGCCCGACACCCGCGCAGGAAGAAGCCCGGCCGCGTCGTCGCCAGACGCGGCCGGGCCGTTTTTCACCCGCGGTGCCGAACGCTCAGATGTCCTTGGCCTCCCACAGGTACGTGCGCGTCTCGGCCACGATGACCCCCGACAGCGCCAGCAGCGAGACCAGGTTGGGGATGGCCATCAACCCGTTGGCGATGTCGGCGAAGTCCCACACCGCCTGCAGCGACGTCACCGAGCCCACCATCACCGCGGCCACCCAGGCCAGGCGGTAGGGCCGGATGGCCCGCCTGCCGAACAGATACTCGGCGGCCTTCTCGCCGTAGTACGACCAGCCCAGGATCGTCGAGAACACAAACGTGAGCAGGCCGATGGTCAGGACCAGCGGCCCGACGCCGTGGATCTCCGCGAAGGCGGCGCGCGTCAGGGAGGCCCCCTTCAGGCCCTGCTGCCAGTCGCCCATGTTCACGACGACCAGACCCGTCATCGCGCAGACGACGACCGTGTCCCAGAACGTGCCCGTCGACGAGACCAGCGCCTGCCGGACCGGATTGCGCGTCTGCGCGGCCGCAGCCACGATGGGGGCGCTGCCCAGGCCCGACTCGTTCGAGAACAACCCGCGCGCCACGCCGTAGCGGATCGCCTCCTTCATGCCCGCGCCCACGAAGCCGCCGATGGCCGCCTGCCCCGTGAAGGCGGAGTGGAGGATGTTCGACAGCGTGGCCGGCAGCGTGTCCGCGCGCATGACCAGCAGGATCAGGCAGCCCAGCACGTAGAACACCGCCATGAACGGCACCAGCAGTTCGCACACCCGCGCAATCGACTTGATGCCGCCCAGGATCACAACCGCCGTCAGCACCGTCATCAGGGCGCCCGAGATCCAGGGCGACAGGTGGAACTGCTCGCGGGCCATCATCGAGATCGAGTTGGCCTGCACCATGCAGCCGATGCCGAAGGCTGCGACCGCCGTCAGCGCCGCGAAGGCCACCGCCAGCCAGCGCACGCCCAACCCGCGCTCGAGCGCGTACATCGGGCCGCCGGCCATCGAGCCGTCCCCGGTGCGCACGCGGTACTTCACGGCCAGCACCGCCTCGGCGTATTTCGTGGCGATGCCGAACACGCCCGTCAGCCACATCCACAGCACGGCCCCGGGGCCGCCCGCGGCCACGGCGGTCGCCACGCCGACGATGTTGCCGGTGCCGATGGTGGCCGCCAGCGCCGTGGTCAGGGCGCCGAACTGTGACACGTCGCCCTCGCCCTCGCGCTGCCGCGAGAACGAGATGCGGATGGCCTTGAAGATGTAGCGCTGCATGAAGCGCAGCCGGATCGTCAGGTAGATGTGCGTGCCGAACAGCAGCACCAGCAGGGGCCAGCCCCAGACGAGGCCGCTGACCTTCTGCAGGAGGTGTTCCAGACCGGCCATCGTGGCGTCCTTTCGCGAGCGGTCTCCCTGGTTCAGCTTGCCGGGAGCGGCGCGGACGGCGCCGCCAAGGATGCAGTGTCCACCACGGGGAAGGCCGGCTCAAGCGCAGATGTGCCGGGGGTTGGCCTGCGGGGGCGCGGATGGTAGGATGCGGGGCTGGAAACCAACCTGGGGAACCGTCCGCGATGGGGGCGACATGAGCCACGGACCGACCGGCAAGCGCCGGATGTTGACCGGTGAACCGCTGCA
>CAINDZ010000345.1 GCA_903847545.1 uncultured bacterium
AGGCCGGTGCGCCGCCGCAGCCGCACTTCCAGGCCGTAGCGCACGTTGCTCTCGCTGGGCGTGGTGCGGCCCTCGTGGTAGACCACGCCGTCGACGCCGTAGTCCTCGAAGGTGCGCACCAGCGCATCCTCCTTCCACGCGTCCGAGCGGTTGTGGAAGACGCCTGTGTACACCTTCGCCATGCTGGCGATCGGGTTGCGCGGGTCGATGCCGTCGAGCGCCGCCATGCGGCAGTACGTCGAGGCGACGATGGCCACGCGGTGGGCCTGGAACAGCTCGGACAGCGGGCGCAGCGCCGGCCAGATGGGCGGCCCCTCCCAGTAGAAGCGGAAGCGCTCGCCGGGCACCGCGGCCACGCGCTGGGCGACGCGGTCCTCGATCTCGGCCTTCAGCAGCTCGTAGTACTCGACGGCCTCGGGCGTGCCGCGCATGACGATGGCCGGCGCCAGGTGCACCAGCGTGTCGAAGTACGTCATGGGCGAGGGCACGGTGCGGCACAGGTCCTGGATCTCGCCCCACAGGCGCGTGCAGCGGTTGGCCAGCTTGACGACCTCGCCCAGGCGGTCGAAGTCGAGCCGGTGGCCGGTGATCATCTCGAGCTGCTCGATCAGCCGCAGGATCTGCTGGCCCGCGGCGGTGACCTCGATCTGGCCCACCTCGTCCAGCGACGCGGGCGGGTGCAGGCCCAGCGACGGCACGCCGTAGTGGCGGCCGTAGTACTCGAACCAGCGGATCAGGTCGTGGCCGTAGTTGGTGCTGTAGGCCAACACGTCCGGCGCGGGCGGCCCGGCGATGCCGTGCACGGTCACCAGCGGGCTGTCGCCGGCCAGCATGGCGCCGATGTCGCTGGCCATCGCCGAGCTGGCGAACTGCGAGAAGCCCTCCTGCAGGGCGCGGGGGATGTAGCGGCGCGAGTGGCGGCTGGCGCCGATCAGCGCCGCGTGGTTCTCGGGGAAGTACACGGCCAGGCCCATGGCGCGCAGGATCTCGACCGGCCCGGAGCCCGAGCACCAGGCCACCTTGCGCGCGGGATCGTCGCTGGCCGCCTGCAGGTCGCGGTAGTAGCCCGTCACCAGCTCGCGCAGCTTGGGGGCCGACTGCAGCGGCACGCGGCTGGCCGGCATGCCGCCGCCGGGAGCGGGACGCACCGGGCGCACCGGCTTGCGCACGCGCGTGGCGACGCCGTCCAGTGCGGCGGGCGCCGGGTCGGCCTCGGCGGCGGCCCGCAGGCGGGCGGCCACCTCCTGCTTGCGCAGGAACGACTGCCGCTCGCGCGAGTGGATGAAGTTGCACAGGCCGCGGTTGTGCGGCGCGTCCAGGCCCAGCCGCTCGGCCTCGCGCACAACGGCGCCGTTGATCGCGTCGACCTCGGTGCGGCAGGCGCGGGCCAGGTCCTGCCACATCGACGGGCGGTTCTTGCCCAGGGCCTTCTGCGAGTTGATCACCGGCGCGTACGGGTCCTCCTCGTTCACGATGGGCACGCCGCGCGCCTTCATCACCGTGATGATCTCCAGGCACAGGTCCTTCATGAACGACTGCAGGTCGGGGTCGTCCAGCAGCTCGCGGCAGGTCAGTCCCGTGAGCGCCGAGACCGGGTTGACCACCGCGTTGTGCAGCAGCTTCTGCCAGATGACGTCGTCGATCTGGTCGACGACGTTCGTGTCCAGGCCGGCGGCGCGGAAGACCTCGCCCACCTGTTCGTGGGCCGGCGTGACCGTGCCGTCGAACGGGGCGATCTGGATGGGCTTGATGCCAGGCCGGTAGCGCAGGCGGTTGGGGCCGGTGTGCTGGATGCTGTGGTAAGTGATGCCGCTGAGGATGCGCCGCGGTTCGACCACTTGCGCCATGGCCTCGGTGTTGCCGATGCCGTTCTGCATCGACAGCACGAACGTGTCGGGGCCCAGCACCGGCTTGACGGCGTTCATCGCGTCGGTCGTCTGGTAGCTCTTGACCGAGACGAA
>CAINDZ010000346.1 GCA_903847545.1 uncultured bacterium
CCGTAAACGGCCTGCGCGGCCGGAACCGGGCCTTCGCCCAGGGGGATCACATGAGCAAGAAGTCGATGACCGGCGTCATCCTGACCGTGATCGGGAGCCTCGTGATCGGGGTCCTGGCCAGCCTGGTCTTCCTGAACGTGTTCAAGTCGAGCATCCCGCCCGCGGCGGTGTCGACGATGACGCAGAAGCTGACGCCTGCAATCTACGTCGGGACCGGCGTCGGCCTCGGCATCGTCATCGCGCTGTGGACGCTGGTCTGCGCGATGATCACGAAGAAGTTCGGCGCGGCGAAGTCCTGACCCGGCGCGCGCACGGCCCATGCACGAGATGACGATCGTCGCCAACGTCCTGGAGATCGCCCACCGGCAGGCGGCCGCGGCGCATGCCGTGCGCATCAACCGGGTGGTGCTCGACGTGGGCAGACTGGCGGGGGTCGAGGTCGAAGCGCTGCGGTTCTGCTTCGGCGCCGCGCGCTCGGGGCTGTCGGCGCAGGCCGAGCTGGTGATCCGCGAGGTGCCCGCGCGCGGCCTGTGCCCCGGTTGCGGCGCCACGGCCGAGGTGAGCGAGCCGGCCGCCGTCTGCGAGGCGTGCGGCCGGGTGATGGCAATCAGCGGGGGGCGCGAGCTCAGCGTGGCATCGCTGAACGTCGACTGACCCCGCGCGACGGAGGCCCGACATGTGCGACACCTGCGGATGCGGCCAGCCGGCCGGCGACGTGACGATCCGGCGGCCCGGCGAGGCCGAGCCCCACGAACATCATCACGGCGATCATCACCACGGCGATCATCATCATGACCACCACCACGGTCATCATCACGACCACGACCACGCGCACGGCCGCGGGCACCACCATCATCACGACGGTCACCACCACGACCACCACCACAACCGCGAGATCGCCGTCGGTGAGGCCGTGCTGGCCGACAACGACCGGCAGGCGCTGCTCAACCGCGGGTGGTTCGCCGGGCGCGGGGTGCTGGCGCTGAACCTGGTCTCGTCGCCGGGGGCGGGAAAGACGACGCTGCTCGAGCGCACGATCGCCGACCTGAAGGGGACGCTGCCGCTGGCGGTGGTCGAGGGCGACCAGCGCACGACCCGGGATGCCGAGCGCATCGAGGCCGCCGGCGCGCCCGCCGTGCAGGTGAACACGGGCAAGGGCTGCCACCTGGACGCCGACATGGTCAAGCGCGCCTGCGACAAGCTGCAACCGGCGCCCGGCTCGGTGCTGATGATCGAGAACGTGGGCAACCTGGTCTGCCCCGCGCTGTTCGACCTGGGCGAGGCCGCGAAGGTCGTCATCATCAGCGTCACCGAGGGCGACGACAAGCCGCTGAAGTACCCGCACATGTTCGCCGCCGCGCAGCTCTGCCTGGTCAACAAGGTGGACCTGCTGCCGTACGTTAACTTCGACGTCGACGCCTGCGAGCGCGCGGCGCGCGCCGTGAACCCGCACCTGGAGATCCTGCGCGTGTCGGCCACGACCGGCGAGGGCCTGGGCGCCTGGTACGACTGGGTGCGCGCACGCCACGCCGACGCCGCGCGCGGCGCCTGAACATGGCGCCGGACGACGACCCCGACCTCGTGCGCGTCCGCCTGACGGTGCGCGGCATCGTGCAGGGCGTCGGCTTCCGCCCCTTCGTGCACCGGCTCGCGACGCAGGAAGGACTCGCCGGCAGCGTCGTCAACACCGGCGCCGGCGTCGTCATCGAGGTGCAGGGCACCGCCGCCGCGCTGGGCCGCTTCAACCGCCGCCTGCGCGACGAGGCGCCGCCGCTGGCCTCGATCCTCGGGATCACCTCAGTGCTCCTGCCGGTCGCCGACCTCACCGGCTTCGTCATCGACCCGTCGCGGCCGCAAGCCGGCGCCACCACAGCCGTGCCGCCCGACGTCGCGATGTGCGACGACTGCCGCCGCGAGATCCGCGACCGCCGCGACCGCCGCTTCGGCTACCCGTTCACCAACTGCACGAACTGCGGCCCGCGCTGGACGCTGATCGAACAGCTACCCTATGACCGCCCCCGCACCAGCATGAAGCACTTCGCGATGTGCGATGCCTGCCGCGCCGAGTACGAGGACCCGGCCGACCGGCGCTTCCACGCGCAGCCGAATGCGTGCCCCGCGTGCGGCCCCCGCCTGTGGCTGCGCTGGGCCGCCGGCGACCCCGACATCACCGACCAGCCGCTGGCCGCCGCCGCCGCCGCGCTGGCCGCGGGCTGGATCGTCGCCATCCGCGGCCTGGGCGGCTTCCACCTGGCCGTGCGCGCCGACGACGAGGTGGCCGTCGC
>CAINDZ010000347.1 GCA_903847545.1 uncultured bacterium
CGCCTTCGGCGCTGCGGATAGCCCGCCGATGTTGTTGTCAGCCCACCCGCCCCGTGATGGGCCGGCGCGAACCGGCGCCGTGGAACTTGCGCCGGCGCAAGTGCAACCGTTGGCATCCCGCGCGCGGCAGCCCGGCCACCCGACTTGCGCCGGCGCAACGGCCCCCGCTCATGGCCTGCACACCCGCACCGGCCGGCACAGGCAGGCAGACACGTTGATGGCGGGCTATCCGCAGGGCCGAAGGCCCGAGGACTGCCCGCCATCAACGTGTCTGCCTGCCTGTGCCAGCCTCAGCGGCCCCGTGTGTAGGTCATCTCCATCATGCGGGCTTCCTCGAAGCCGTCCGGGGCGCCGAAGTACTCCCACTTGAATTCCCAGGCGCTCACGAAGGTCAGGACGACGCGCAGCTTGATGACGCGGCCGCTGGCGGGGTCGGTCAGCTGGCCGTGCAGCTCGACCGGCTTGCCGGGCTCGCCGGCGGGGCCGGTCAGGACCGACATCATCGTGCCGAGGCTGTCGATCCAGACCCAGGTCAGGGTGCCGGCGGCGTTGTCGCAGCCGAGCAGGCCCTCGCCCTCGTACTGCAGCTTGCCGCTCTGGCCGCGCAGGTGCTCCTGCAGGAAGCGGCCGCCCAGGATCAGGTCCAGCTGCGCCTCGCCCCGCGACAGCGAGGGCTCGCCGGAGGGGTCGTTCCAGACGCGGCCGGCCACCTTCCACTTGCCGGCATAGGGGGCCAGGAAGGCGTGCCAGGGGCCGGGGGCCGAGGCGCGGTCCCAGGCGGCCATGGCCCGTTCCTGCTCGGTGGGCGCCGGGGCGGGCTGGTCCTGCGCGGACGAACGGGTCGCCGGCGCGGCCAGCAGGGCCAGGGCGCACAGGAGCCACAAGTGACGGGGCATGCCAGGATCCTTCCCGCGCTCGCGGTCAGCTGCAGGCCGCGGCGATGCGATGTTCGTTCAGTCCGGTCCAGAACGCCTGCACGCCGTCGAGCATGCGGCGACCGCCACTGATGAACTTAGCCTCGTCGAAGTCATCCGTGAAGTAGAGTTCTTCCAGCTCGTCCATCACGTGGCCCGCATGCTGGTCCTCGATGCGGTCGTGCCAGGTGAAGAAGGCCAGGGGCAGCTCGGGGCACTCGCGCTTCTTGAACGCCTCGAGGCCTGCCACCAGCTGCTTCCAGAACCCGGCCGCGGCCCAGTTCTCAACCGCGAAGCTGGCGCCCTCGGCGATGTTCGGGTCCTCGCTGCCGTAGATGGCCGCCAGCTGGTCGCAGAAGAACAGCGTGGCGGGCGTGCCGTGGCGGCGCTTGCCCATGTCGTTGAAGCCCAGGCCCAGGTGCTCGCCCATGCGCAGCAGCCACTCGAAGTGGGCGGCCTTGAAGCGGAACGTGCCGCCGTCGACCGAGCCCTCGATGGAGACGATCGCCGGGTCGCCCTCGCGGTCGGTGTCGGCCGTGTCGGCCTTCACCGTGCCGGGCTTGTTGAAGATCACGCCGATCTCGTTGGCGAGGATCTCCTTCGACGCCCGCATGCCCTCGAGCGAGCCGGCGTTGATGACCTTCTGCAGCTGGGCGATCAGGAAAAGGTTCGAGAAGACGGAGAACTGCACCACGAAATGGCGGACGATGTCGCGCTCGGCCTTGCCCGTGGCGAACCAGGCGGCGAAGCGGTTGTCCGTGATGACCGGGTGGGTCATCAGCTCGCGGTTGCAGGTATCGACGAAGGCGCCGAAGCGCCCGGCCTGGGCCGGCGTGATCTCGCCGGCGGCGACGCGGGCCCCGATCTGATCGGACACTTTCAACAGCATGCGGGTCCTCCCCGGAAGGTCGCGGTTCACGGCTCGCGCCGGGCGGGGGGGCGTCGGCGCGGGAG
>CAINDZ010000348.1 GCA_903847545.1 uncultured bacterium
CCGCAGGGTGGCCGTCTCCCCCACAATTCGAGGTGCGTGAGCAGGCAATGCCGACCGAGGCGTCCCACGGCACGGTCGATGGTGTCGGGCGCCACCCCCAGGTTGTGGGCGATCTGTCGATGCGCCGCGCACGACGTGGTCTGGCGCATGACCTCCGGGAGGATCCCCGGTCGCTTCATCCAGTATGTGACGGAGAATGTCTGCGTGCTGAACGAGCGCCCGCAATGAAGGCACCTGAACCGGCGGATCAGGCGCGGAGCGGCCTGCCTCCGGAAGGTGCCGGCGCGCTTGAACCGCCATGGGCCGGCGCCCCCACTGCCATGAAAACGGCACTCGGGGTTGGGGCAGAATGGGGGCTGCCAGGCTGTGTCACGGGCTTCCATTCCCGGCCCGGGGCAGCCGCCGTGCCAGATGCAATCTTCCGGGCACAGCCAAAAGAACCCGGCGGGCCGGAGCCCGCCGGGTTTCTAGTAGAGTTCCCCCGCAGGGGCCCAAACTACTTCTTCTTGGCAACCTTCTTGGCGGCCTTCTTGGTAGCCTTCTTGGCGACCTTCTTCGTGGCCTTCTTGGCAACCTTCTTCGTCGCCTTCTTGGTGGCCTTCTTCGTGACCTTCTTGGCAACCTTCTTGGCCGGGGCCTTCTTGGTCGCCTTCTTCTTCGTGGCAGCCTTCTTGGTCGTCTTCTTGGCGACCTTCTTGGCAGCCTTCTTCGTGGCCTTCTTGGTGGCCTTCTTGGCGACCTTCTTGGCGGCCTTCTTGGTGGCCTTCTTGGCAACCTTCTTCGTGGCCTTCTTGGTGGCCTTCTTCGTGGCCTTCTTCTTGGCGGCAGCCATCATCGTCCTCTCCTCCATTGTTCGGAAGTTCCTTCGTCCATCCGGACCACGCACCCTGTGGTTTACCCGGATGAGACCTCCTGTCTCTCATGCTTCACTAACGTCTGGCGTCAGGCTGCCAGCTGAAGCACTGCCAATATTTCGTTCGTTGCAAAAACGTGTCAACAAAAAAAAAGGAAACTGTCGAAGACAGTCTCCTTTTTTTTTGGTGCCCGGGGCGGGATTCGAACCCGCACGGCTTGTGGCCACCACCCCCTCAAGATGGCGTGTCTACCAATTTCACCACCCGGGCACGAGGTCGCTCGCGACGTGCGTCGCGCTTCTACTGCTGCGGCTGCGCAGGCGTCGGCGCGCCCTGCTGCAGCGGGCTTTCCTGCTGCACGGGCAGGTTCAGCTGGCCCTTGCTCGCCGCCTCGTTGAGGATGCTGTTCGAGCGCACGCGGTCCGGACCGCTGGTCGCGAAGAGCGCGAAGCTGGTCACGAAAAATCCGATCGCGCAGTAGATCGTCACCTTGTGCAGCAGGGTCGTCATCCCGCGGGAGCCGAGCAGCTGCTGGGGGGCGCCGCCGCCGCCGCCGAAGGCGCCGGCCAGGCCGCCGCCCTTGCCGGACTGCAGCAGGACCACGGCGCACAGCACCAGGCAGATCAGGACGTGGAGGATGGTCAGAAGGACGTGCAACATGCCGCAACGCTCCGGATCGGGTCATCTTCGCAAGCACACGGCGGACCGCTGGGCCCGCCGCCGACGACATATGGTAACAGACGGGGGGCGGGCTGTCAAACCGCCGCCCCCCGGGTTCCGTGAGGGCCCCCCAGGGCCTCAGGCGTCCGTAAGCGCCTCCACGCCGGGCAGTTCCAGCCCCCCCATGAACTCCAGGGAGGCCCCCCCGCCGGTCGAGATATGGCTCACCCGGCTGGCCAGGCCCAGCTGGTTGACCGCCGCCACGCTGTCGCCGCCGCCCACGACGCTGCGGGCGCCGGCGTCGGTCGCGAGGGCCACGGCCTCTCCCACCGCGCGCGTCCCGACCGCGAACGACGGCAGCTCGAAGACGCCCATCGGGCCGTTCCAGAAGATCGAGCGGGCCGGCTCGATCAGCGACCGGTAGCGCGCCACCGTCTGGGGCCCGATGTCCAGGCCCATCCACCCGTCGGGGATGTCCGAGACCAGGACGGTCCGCCGCTGCGCCGCATCGTTGAAGGCGTCGGCCACGACCACGTCCTCCGGGAGCACCAGCTTGGTGGAGCTGCCCTTGGCCAGGGCCGTGATCTCGCGGGCGACCTCCAGGCTCTCCTCGTCCAGCAGGCTCGAGCCGATGCCCAGACCGGCGACCTTGAAGAACGTGAAGATCATGCCGCCGCCCAGCAGCAGCGTGTCGACCTTGCCCAGCAGGTTGCGGATGACGTCGACCTTGCCGCTGACCTTGGCGCCGCCGAGCACCGCCACGTAGGGACGGGCCGGGTCGCGCACCAGGGCGCCGAGGTGCTCGAGCTCGCGCTCCATCAGCAGGCCGGCGCGGTTGACCGGGAAGAACTGGGTGATGCCCGCGGTCGAGGCGTGGGCCCGGTGGGCCGAGCCGAAGGCATCGTTCACGTAGCAGGTCCCGAGGGCCGACAGGCCGCGCGCGAAGCCCGCGTCGTTGGCCGTCTCGCCCGGGTTGAAGCGGACGTTCTCCAGCAGCAGCACCTCGCCCGGGGCCAGGGCCGCGGCCTGCGCCGTGGCGTCGGGGCCGACGGTGTCGGTGGCGAAGCGGACGCGGCACGGGAGCAGCTCGGCCAGGCGGTCGGCGACCGGGCGCAGCGACGCCGCGGGGTCGATCTTGCCCTTCGGGCGACCGAGGTGGCTCATCAGGATGACGGCCGCCCCGCTGTCGAGCAGGCGCCGGATGGTGGGCAGCGTCTCGCGGATGCGCGTGTCGTCGGTGATGTTCCGGTCCTTGTCCAGGGGCACGTTGAAGTCGACCCGCACCAGGACCTTCTGCCCGTTCCCGTCGAACCCGTCGAGATTCCGCTTCCTGTTCATCGTCCTCCACCCTCCGTTGCATCCATCGCCCCGGGGCGGTCCCGCCCGCGGACCGGCCCAACATTAGAGATCGTCATCCGGGGTGTCAACGAGAGCGCCTTTGCCGTCGTCGCGCGGCCGGGCCAGGCCGAGCGCCGCCACGCCCGCCACCTCCCAGCCCGCCGCCGCCAGGGCGGCTGTCGCGGCGCGCGCCGTGGCTCCCGCCGTCACGAGATCGTCGACGAGGATCGCGCGCCGGTTCGCCGCCGGCGGCACGGCCGTGAACGCCCCGGCCAGGTTCGCCTCGCGGGCGCCGGCCTCGACCAGGCGCGCCTGCTGCGCCGTCGCGCGGCAGCGGCGCAA
>CAINDZ010000349.1 GCA_903847545.1 uncultured bacterium
GGCGACCACCGCTTCTACACGTTCAATGTCGCGGACATCGGCGTCAGCCTGGGGGGCGTCGTGCTCTTCATCAGCCTGATGCGCGAGGGCAAGCCCAAGGATGCCGTCGCCGACAGCGGCGACGCGCCGCCGGCGGCGGAGCCCGACGTTGCCACTCCCGGCGCCGATCGGCCCGAAGATGCCTGAGCAGCACGCCGGGCCGCGCACCTTCGTCGTGGGCCCCGCCGACGACGGGACGCGGCTGGACGTGTTCCTGGCCGCCGCCTGTCCCGATCTTTCGCGCAGCCGCGTGCGCGCCGACCTCGACCGGCCCGGGGCCGTCACGGTCGACGGTCGCGAGCGCCCCGCCTCGTTCCGGCTGAAGCCCGGGCAGTCCGTGACCTTCACGACGACGGCGCGCGAGGCGCTCAGCGCCGAGCCGCAGGCCATCGCGCTGGATGTTGTCTACGAGGACGCCCACCTGATCGTCATCAACAAGCCGGTCGGCCTGGTCGTGCACCCGGCCGTGGGCCACCCCGACGGCACCCTGGTCAACGCGCTGCTGCACCGGCAGGGCCCGCTGCAGGCCGGCGGCGACCCGCTGCGCCCGGGCATCGTGCACCGCCTGGACCGCGACACCAGCGGCCTGCTGGTGGCCGCCCTCGACGACGTGGCGCACCGGCGCCTGGCCGCGCAGCTGGCCGACCGCAGCCTGGGCCGCGTCTACCTGGCCGTCAGCTGGGGCCGCTGGGCGCAGGACGAGGGCGAGCTGGCCGGCCCCATCGCGCGCGACCCGCGCCGCCGCCAGCGCATGGCCGTGGTGGCGGGCGGGCGCCCCGCGCTGACCCGGTACCGCGTGCTCGAGGACTACGGTTTCGCCCAGTACTGCCGCGTCGAGCTGGCCACCGGCCGCACCCACCAGATCCGCGTGCACTTCGCGCACGGCGGCCATCCGGTCCTGGGCGATCCCACCTACGGGGACGACGGCCGCGCCCGCGGCGTCCACGGGCCCGACCGCAGGCTGGCCGAGCAGGCGGCCCGGCTGGCCGGGCGGCAGATGCTGCACGCCGCCGAGCTGCACCTGAAGCACCCGGTGACGGGGGAGGCCCTGTCGTTCACCGCCCCGCCGCCTCCCGATTTCGCGGCCGTGCTCGCCGCCCTGAGGGCCGGCGGCGGCGAACCCCGGGCCGCAGGCTGATTTCTGGACAGGGGTCCCCGGGTATCCTATCCTGTCCCGGTCGGCGGCGGGATCACGGCGGCCCGCCGCTTTGCGCCATATCCAGCAAGGTGGTCGCTGCCGTTGAAGATCCGGGAACGCAAGCGGGACGGGGTGGCCATTCTCGAGATGAGCGGCAAGCTCATGGGGGGGCCCGACGCCGAGGCCTTCGACGAGACGCTCAAGACGCTGATCCACGAGGATTGCCGGAACGTGGTCGTCGACATGGAGCGGGTCAGCTGGGTCAACAGCACCGGCCTGGGCATCCTGATCTCGGGTTACACGACGTTGAAGAAGAGCGGCGGGGAGCTGAAACTGCTGAAGGTCTCCGA
>CAINDZ010000350.1 GCA_903847545.1 uncultured bacterium
CGGGCCGCGGTCATCGCCAGCGGCGCGCGGATCGCCCCCACGACGCGGCCGGCCACCGCCGGCTCGGGCCGGGCGCGCACGGGCGCCGGCCGCTCGGCCGTCAGCCACGCCACCAGGCTGACCGAGCCCAGCGCCAGGGTGATGAGGATCAGGGCCTTGAACATGTCGGGACCTCCGGGCATCCGGTCACTCTCCTGTGGGGGGCACGCAGCCGTCGCAAGGGACAGGTTAGGCGCGAACGGCGGGCGCCGCACGGCGCCGTCGAGGCGGCGTTGAACCGGGGGCGGGAAGGTTGGTTCCGGGGGACTTGCGCCGGCGCAAGTGCGCCCTCAGTCCCGCCGCTCAGCAGCGCGTCGACCATCGAGCACGGCTTGCTCGATCTGCTTCGGGGCCGGCATCACCATTTCGTAGCGCGCCGCAACGATGCGGTCGTCTCCCTCCGGCAGTGTCATGCGAACGACGGCATCGTTCTTCCGGGAGCAGAGGGCGATGCCGATGGTCGGCTTTTCGTGCGGTTCCCGCTGTGTGCGGTCGAACCAGTTCACGTACATCTGCACCTGGCCGATGTCGCGGTGCGTGAGCTTGCCCAGCTTCAGGTCAATGACCACGAAGCACCGCAGCAGGCGGTTGTAGAGCACGAGATCGACAAAGAAGTGGTCGCCGTCGAGCGTGATCCGCTTCTGGCGCGCGATGAAGCAGAATCCCTTGCCGAGTTCCAGCATGAACTCCTGCAGGTGATCGATGATCGCCTGTTCGAGGTCTCGTTCTCGCCAATGGGGGCGTTCGGGGAGGCCGAGGAATTCAAGGACGACAGGATCCTTGATGACGTCCTGCGGGGTAAGAAGCTCCTGGCCTTTGTGGGCAAGCGCGAGTACCTCGTCCATGTCGCGGCTGGCGGCCAGGCACTCATAGAGGTGGGAGGCGATCTGTCGTTCGAGTTCGCGGCTGGACCAGCCCTGGGTGGCGGCCTCAATTTCGTAGAAGGAGCGGGCGCGGGTGTTGGTAACGGACATCAACTGGCGATAGTGGGTCCAGCTAAGTTCTTGTCGAAAATTGTATTGCGACGATGTTTCGAATTGGCTCCGCAGTGCGGAGCCAATTTGTTGAGTATCATTATCACTGGACGGGGCTACCAGTCCCGACGCCGCGCCATAAAGCTGGTAGAACTGCCGCATCCGCTTCAGGTGCGGCAGGCTGAACCCTCTGCCGAACCGCAGAGTCAGGCGCTCCGAAAGCTGCGCCAGTACCTTTTCTCCATAACCGGCCCGCTGGTCCCCCTGCTGCTCAACCAGGACGATCTGCCGCCCGATCTCCCAATAGGTCTGCACCATGATAGTGTTCACGGCCCGCGCCACACGGACTTGCGCGCAGTCGACGATCTCGACGACCTTCTGAAACAGGGTGTCCGCGGCGACACGGGTGGCATCGGTTGTCGCCGGCGGCTGACGCGTGTTGTCAGGCATGAAGACTCCTTCCGATTCGGCGGCATGCTGCCCCACCGGTGCGCTCGGGCCGCCATGCGGCCAACGCGGTGGGTGCCTGATGCAACGTCATCTGGAAGGACCGTGCCATGGCGCATAGCCGAACCGGAGCAGGCCGCGCGAAGTCTCCGTTCTTGCGCCGGCGCAAGTGCGCCCACATACCCGCGCAGAAAAGCGGCGCCGGGCTCCATCGCCCGGCGCCGCTGTCTTCGTTCTTCGCTCGAACGCCTAGTGCACGCCCTTCATTAGCCGCCGCACCAGCGGCGAGATGGCGACCAGAACTGCACCCGCGATGAGCGCATAAACACCCAGATGCCGGTAACCCGCAGTGTAACCCTGCAGCTTGACGAAGTTGTTTGCAGCCTCGTCGGGGCTGGACATCGATGCCCCAAAGATCCCGGCCACGTACTGGCCGTAGGCGCTGGCCAGGAACCACAATCCCATCATCAGCCCCTGAATCGAAATGGGGGCCAGCTTTGTCATCAGCGACAACCCGATTGGCGACAGGCACAGTTCGCCGAACGTCACCACAAGGTAGCCGAGGGTGAAGACCTCAAGCGAGGTCTTGCCGTCCTTGTCAGCGAAGCGCATCGTCCACGAGAAGATCATGAACGCCAACCCTAGCATGAAGAAGCCGAGGCCGAATTTCACCACCGAACCCGGCTCCCATTTACGCTTCGCGAGCCAGATCCAGCCCAGGCCCAGAAGCGGTGCAAACAGGATCACGAAGAGCGAGTTGGATGAGTTGTTGATGACATTCGGCTCCATCTTCATGCCGAACAGCGAGGGGTGCAGGTTGTTGCGCGCAAACAGAGACAGTGAACCACCCGCTTGTTCAAAGATGGCCCAGAACACGACGGAGAACACGATGAATACCAGTGCGGCAACGATGCGCTTGTTCTCGTAACTCTTGAACTTCCGCATCAGTATGCCCAGATAGAGCAGCGTGGCCGGCCCGACGATGTACATGAACCACTTGGTGTACTCGGTGTTCCTGACCATCAACCAGATCAGGGGAATGGCAAGGAGGGAGCCGACATAGGTTGCTACTTCAAGAGTACGCCGGCGCGAAGCGGGCACATTGGGCCCAAAAGGAGAGAGCCCGATCGGCCCCAACCCCCGGCGCGTCAACAGGAACGTCACCAAGCTGATGGCCATCGCCAATGAGACGAGGCCGAACGCCAGGCGCCAAGAGTACTTCAGACCGACCGAGATCATGATGCCGCCGCCGAGCAGCGCGCCAAGATTGATGCCGGAATAGAACAGACTGAACCCGGCGTCCCGCCGGCTGTCCTTCTCGTCGTACAATTGGCCAACCATGGTCGAGATATTGGGCTTGAAAAAGCCCGTGCCGATGATCGAGAAACACGTACCGACGTAGAACATGTCGTGTGGCGACACTGCAATCACGAGGCCGCCGATAATCATCATCGTCGCTCCCCAGATGAGCGACTTCTGAAAACCGAGGATCTTGTCGGCGAATACACCACCGATGAACGTGAACGCATATACGAATGCCTGGATGGCGCCATATTGGAGCTGCGCCGGTCCGTCACCAAGCTTTAGCTGTTCAGCCATGAAAATTGTTAGCATGCCGCGCATGCCGTAGAAACAGAAGCGCTCCCACATCTCGACAGTAAACAGCGACCACAGCTGCTTCGGGTATTTGCCCTCGAAGGACCTGATTTGGTCGAGCGTTGGCGTGGCAGGATTCATCGACTCCTCGATTCCGTTGGCTGCGGGGTGTGGGCGGGCGGCGGCGGGCAGGGGCCGGCCCGCCGGGGCCCGGTCGGGGGACTTTGGCACATCGGGGCGCCCGCCGTCAATCGGGGGGCGCCCCGGGGGGCGGAAGGCGGCAACGGCCTCAGGCGGCCGGGCCGCCCTGGCCGCGGCGGCGCAGCACGGCGCGCAGCCGGGCCGACAGGTCATCCAGCGAGAAAGGCTTCTTCAGCACGTCGAGTTCCCGATCGGCCACTCCGCGGGCCTCCAGGGCGTTCCGGGTATGTCCGGACATGTAGATGACGCCGACGTCGGGCAGCGTGCGCCGCAGGCGCTCGACCAGCGTGCCGCCGGTCATCCCCGGCATGATGACGTCGGTCAGGATGACGTCCGGGCGCAGGCCCTGTTCCTCGACCATCAGCAACGCGGCCCCGCCGTTGGCGGCCAGCTGCGCCCGGTAGCCCAGGTTCGCCAGCATCAGCTCGGCCAGCTCGCACAGTTCGGGCTCGTCCTCGACCACCAGCACCACCTGGCCCGACCCGCGCGTGACCCCGTACTCGGGCCGCGCCAGCAGCTCGGGCGCACCCTCGGCCCGCGGCAGGCAGACCCGGAAGGTGGCGCCGTCTCCCAGCCGGCTCTCGACCCAGACGGCGCCGCCGCTCTGCCGCACGATGCCGTACACCGTCGACAGGCCCAGGCCGGTGCCCTTGCCCTCGGGCTTGGTCGTGTAGAACGGCTCGAAGACGCGCGCGCGCGTCGCCTCATCCATGCCGACGCCGGTGTCGCTGACGCTCAGCATCACCCACGGGCCGGTCGACAGGCCCTCGCGCCCCCGCATGAACTGCCGGTCCACCTCGATGTGGCGGATCTCGATCCCCAGGCGCCCGCCCTGCGGCATCGCGTCGCGGGCGTTGATGGCCAGGTTGACGATGACCTGCTCCAGCTGCCCGGGGTCGGCCAGCACCGTGGCCGAGCCGGCCGCCGGGGTCGTGACCATCTCCACGTCCTCGCCCAGCAGGCGGTGCAGCATGTGGTCCAGGTCGCCGACCAGCTCGTTCAGGTCGAACACGCGCGGCTGCAGCGCCTGCTTGCGGCTGAACGCCAGCAGCTGGCGGATGAGCCCCGAGGCGCGCTCGGCGCAGCCGTCGATCCTGTCCAGCGCGTGGGCCAGCGGGTCGTCGTCGCGCACGTTCAGGCGCAGGATCTCGCAGTAGCCGCGCTGGATCATCAGCAGGTTGTTGAAGTCGTGCGCCATGCCGCCGGCCAGCTGCCCCACCGACTCCATCTTCTGCGACTGACGCAGCTGCTCCTCGAGCTCGGTGCGTCGCGCCTCGGCCTCGTGGTGCGACGTGACGTCGCGGATGATGCCGGCGAAGTGCGCCGCCCGGCCGTCGTCGCCGCCCTCGTAACCGCCCTTGGCGATGACCCAGCGGATCTCGCCGTCCAGCCGGCGGATGCGGCACTCGAAGCCCCACTCGACCGGCCGGCCGTAGGCGGCCTCGAGGCTGCGCGCCACCTCGTCGCGATCCTCGGGCACGACGTGCGACAGCAGCAGCTCGCGCGTCCAGGGCGTGTTCTGGTCGGGGTAGCCGAAGATGCGGTCCAGCTCGCGCGAGTGGAAGCCCAGGTCGCCGGCGCGATTGACCTCCCAGACGCCGGTGCCGCTGCGCTCGAGCGCGAAGCGCAGGCGGTCCTCACTGACGCGCAGAGCCTGCTCGGCCTCCTTGCGCGCGGTGATGTCCGAGGCGAAGACGATGGCGCCGGCCTCGCCCCGGTAATCGACCGGCTGCGCCGAGACCTCGATGTGCACGACCGTGCCGTCCGGGCGCACGATGCGCTCCTCGCGACGCTCGAGCACGGCCCGCTCGGTGTTCACGCGCCGGATGCGGTCGGCGACAAGTTCGCGAACGTCGGGGTGGAACCACTCGAGCGCGGGCCGCCCCAGGAGTTCCGCCACGTCCGGCACGCCGAACAGGCGCGCCGTGGCCGGGTTGGCGAAGGCGAAGCAGCCGTGCGTCTGGATGAAGACCGCCTCGGTCGAGGCGCCGATCATCGCCAGGATGCCCTCGTCCGCCTGGGGGATGACCCGCGGCGTCGCGGACATCAGAGCCGCCCCGCGTCCGGCCCGCCGCCGGGAAACACCCTCAGGTCCTTCGGCAGCACCCAGAAGCGGCCGCCGACGCTCACCTTCAGCGCGCGGTACACGTCCTGCGAGATGTCGGCCGAGAACGTGTGCTCGCCCTCGGCCGCCAGCGTCAGGCGCACCGCCGGGCCGGCGGCGTGGATGCCCGTCACGGTGGCGGGCAGGCTGTCGCTGCGCGGCAGCAGGTGCAGGGAAAGCTCGTGCGGGCGGATGAACACGCGCGCGGGGCCCGACTCCGACTCGGCCGCCGCCGGGTGCTCGATCTGCACCGAGGCGAACGTGACCTTGCCGTCCTCGATGCGCCCGTCGAACACGTTCACGTGGCCCAGGAAGTTCATCACGAACTCGGTGGCCGGGTCGTGGAACACTTCCTCGGGCGCGCCGGCCTGCTCGACGCGGCCCTCGTTCATGACGACGACGCGGTCGGCCACCTCCAGCGCCTCGTCCTGGTCGTGCGTGACGAAGATGGTCGTGATCGCGATCTCGTCGTGCAGCCGGCGCAGCCACGCGCGCAGCTGCTTGCGCACGCGCGCGTCCAGCGCGCCGAACGGCTCGTCCAGCAGCAGCACGCGCGGCTCCACGGCCAGCGCGCGCGCCAGCGCCACGCGCTGCCGCTGCCCGCCCGACAGCTGCGACGGGAAGCGGTGCGCCATGCCGTCCAACTGCACCAGGCCCAGCAACTCGTGCACCTTGCGGTCGATGACCTCGTTCGCCGGCCGTTCGTGCTTGGGCCTGACCCGCAGGCCGAAGGCCACGTTCTCGAACACCGTCATGTGCTTGAACAGCGCGTAGTGCTGGAACACGAAGCCCACGCGCCGCTCCTGCACCCGGCGACCGGCCACGTCCTCGTGGTGAAAGCGGATGGGCCCGCTGCCGTCGTCCGGCGTCTCGAGCCCGGCGATGATGCGCAGCAGCGTCGTCTTGCCCGACCCGCTGGGCCCCAGCAGCGCCGTGATCTTGCTGTCGGGGATGTCCAGCGACACGCCGCGCAGCGCCTGGAACGTGCCGTAGCTCTTGCTGATGTTCTCGACGGTGATGCTCACGTCGGGTCTCCCGGGACGGCCGGACTGGCGGGAGCCGAGGTCATCCGCCACTCGATGAACGATTTCGCCGCCAGCGTGACCAGCGCCAGCATCGCCAGCAGCGACGCCACGGCAAAGGCCGCCACGAAGTTGTACTCGTTGTACAGGATCTCGACCTGCAGGGGAACCGTGTTCGTCTTGCCGCGGATGTGCCCGCTGACGACCGACACGGCGCCGAACTCGCCCATCGCGCGCGCGTTGCACAGGATGACGCCGTACAGCAGCGCCCAGCGCACGTTCGGCAGCGTCACGCGCCAGAACGTCTGCCAGCCCGAGGCGCCCAGCGTCAGCGCCGACTCCTCGTCCTCGGTGCCCTGCTCCTGCATCAACGGGATCAGCTCGCGCGCCACGAACGGCAGCGTCACGAACACCGTCGCCAGCACGATGCCCGGCACCGCGAAGATCACCTGCAGGTCGTGCGCCTTCAGCCACGGGCCCAGCCACCCGTTCAGGCCGAACACCAGCACGTAGATCAGTCCCGACACCACCGGTGACACGGCCAGCGGCAGGTCGATCAGCGTCGTCAGCAGGCTCTTGCCCGGGAACTCGAACTTCGCCACGGCCCAGGCCGCCGCCAGGCCGAACACCACGTTCACCGGCACGGCGATCACGGCGGTCAGCAGGGTCAGCCGGATGGCCGCGCGCACGGCCGGGTCGTGGAAGCCGGCGAAGTAGGCGCCCGCGCCCTTGCGCAGCGCCTCGGTGAAGACCGCCACCAGCGGCGTCACCAGAAAGGCGGCCAGGAACAGCAGCGTGACGGCCAGCAGCAGGGTGCGCAGCCAGCGGGGCTCGGCGGTGGCGGGGCGCAGGCTCATCCTACACTCCCCTCAGGTGCCGGCGGCCGGACCAGCGCTGCAGCGCGTTGATCACCAGCAGCATCGCGAACGAGATCACCAGCAGCAGCACCGCGATGGCCGTGGCCCCCGCGTAGTCGTACTGCTCGAGCTGCGTGACGATCAGCAGCGGCGCGATCTCCGTCTTGCCCGGCAGGTTGCCCGAGATGAACACGACCGAGCCGTATTCGCCCAGCGCGCGCGCGAACGCCAGCGCGAAGCCGGTCAGCAGCGAGGGGATGATGGCCGGGAAGATCACGCGCCGGAACGTCTGCGTGCGCGAGGCGCCCAGGCTGGCGGCGGCCTCCTCCACGTCGGCCTCCAGGTCCTCCAGCGCCGGCTGCAGCGTGCGCACCACGAAAGGCAGGCCGATGAACGTCAGCGCGATGACCACGCCCAGCGGCGTGAACACGGCCTTGATGCCCAGCGGCTCCAGCGCTCGGCCCAGCCAGCCGTTGGGCGCATAGATGGTCGTCAGCGCGATGCCCGACACCGCGGTCGGCAGCGCGAACGGCAGGTCGATGATGGCGTCGATGAAGCGCCGGCCGAAGAAGCGGTAGCGCACCAGCGTCCAGGCGACGACGAACCCGAACACGGCGTTGAGCGAGGCGCCGATGAAGGCGGCCCCGAAGCTGAGCCGGCACGCGGCCAGCACGCGCGGCTCGGTCACCGTCGACCAGAACCCGCCCCAGCCCAGGCCGCGGGCGCGCAGGAAGAGCGCGCACATCGGGATCAGCGCGACCAGCGACAGGTAGACGACGGCAAAGCCCAGCGTCAGTCCGAAGCCGGGCAATACCGAGTGCTGTCGCCGGGGCAGCCGCACCTGTCCTCCCTATCTCGCGTAGATGGCGTCGAACACGCCGCCGTCGTCGAAGTGCGTCTTCTGCGCCTTCTTCCAGCCGCCGAAGACGCCGTCGATGGTGACCAGCTCGAGGGCGGGGAAGCGCGCCAGCAGGTTCGGGTCGACGCGGTCGACGTTCACCGGCCGGTAGTAATACTTGGCCGCCAGCTGCTGCCCCGTCGGCGAGTACAGCCACTGCAGGTAGGCCTCGGCCACCTTGCGCGTGCCGTGGGCGTCGACGTTGGCGTCGACCACGGCGACGGTCGGCTCGGCCAGGATACTGAGCGAGGGCACCACGATGTCGACCTTGTCGGGGCCCAGCTCGTTCACGGCCAGGAACGCCTCGTTCTCCCACGCCAGCAGCACGTCGCCGATGCCCCGCTGCACGAACGTGTTGGTGGAGCCGCGCGCGCCCGAGTCCAGCACCGGCACGCGCTTGAACAGCTCGGCCACGAAGGCCTTGGCCTTGTCCTGCGCGGCGGCGACGGCGGCGGCCTGCTTCGCGTCGTCCAGCTTCTTCAGGTCGCCCAGCTCGCGCTTGAGCGCCCAGGCCCACGCCGCCAGGTAGTTCCAGCGCGCACCGCCCGACGTCTTCGGGTTCGGCGTGATCACCTGCACGCCGGGCTTCAGCAGGTCGCCCCAGTCCTTGATGCCCTTGGGGTTCCCCTTGCGCACCAGGAAGACGATGGTCGAGGTGTAGGGCGCGCTGTTGTGCGGCAGGCGCTTCTGCCAGTCGGGGGCCAACAGCCTGCTGTTGGCGGCGATGGCGTCGACGTCGTAGGCCAGCGCCAGCGTGACGACGTCGGCCTGCAGCCCGTCGATCACCGCGCGCGCCTGCTTGCCCGAGCCGCCATGCGACTGGTCCACGGTGACGGCCTGGCCGGCTTCCTGTTTCCAGTGCGCGGCGAAGGCGTCGTTGTACTCGCGGTACAGTTCGCGGGTGGGGTCATAGGACACGTTGAGCAGGGTGACACCCTTGCCCGCCCGGGCCGGTCCTGCCGTCCCGAGAACGCCCAGGGTCACCAGGCCCGCCAACATGAGGAAACGCCCGTACTTCATACCTCGACGATACCACATGGACGAACTCCTTGTCGGGGGGAAGGTGCGCCGTCCCGTGTCGCAAGCCTCGGGCCAAGGCGCCGATTTCGTCAACTGATTTGATGGCAACGGCCACCGCTTTGCGGTGTACCGTATGCAGCATATTTGCTTGCACATCCGTCATATTTGCTTTACTCTACCGTTGTATTTGCTGGTTCACCCTTCGGGAGCGGCCGCTTGTCCGACCTGCACGCACTGTGGCGCGAAGCCAGCCTGCACCTCGACCTCGAGGCGTTCACCGGCCATGCCTCGGCGTGGCTGGGCGGGCGGCTGCCCCTGGCCGGGCTGCTGGTCTGGCGGCTGCGGCGCGACGGCGTGACGGCGGTGGCGGTCGGCAACGGAGCGGCGGGCGATGGCCGGCGCACCTTGTCGCCCGCCGAGGCGGCAGCGTTTGCCGCCTGGCTCGACGCGGGGCAGGTCGCCACCGGGCAGCCGGGCGCCCCGGCCCCGGCCGCGGTCGCCCCCCTGGTCGAGGCGGACCAGGCGACCGCCCTGGTCGCGGTGCCCCTGCCGGGCGAGCCCGGCGCGCGCGGCGCCCTGGTCGTGACCCTGCGCGCCGGCGTGCCGGCGGACGCAGCCGTCTGCCGCCAGTGCGCCGAGCTTCGCGAGCCCTTCGCCACCGCCCTGGAGAACGACCGCCGCCTGCGCGAGCTGACCGCCCTGCGCCGCGCCGCCGAGGCCGACCGCTCGTCGCTGCTGACGCGCCTGGGCCGCAGCCAACTGGTCGACGCGGTGGTCGGCGGCGACGGCGGCCTGGCCCCGGTGATGGAGCGCGTGGAGATGGTGGCCGGCTCGGACCTGCCGGTGCTCATCCTGGGCGAGACCGGCTCGGGCAAGGAAGTCATCGCGCGCGCGGTGCACGTGCGCTCGCGCCGCGCCGACGGCCCCTTCACGCGCGTCAACTGCGGCGCCATCCCCGCCGAGCTGGTCGACTCCGAGCTGTTCGGCCACGAGAAGGGCAGCTTCACCGGCGCGGCCGCCCGCAAGCGCGGCTGGTTCGAGCGCTCGGACCGCGGCACGCTGCTGCTGGACGAGGTCGCCGACCTGCCGAAGGCCGCGCAGGTGCGCCTGCTGCGCGTGTTGCAGGACGGCCTCATCACGCGCGTCGGCGGCGAGGAGACCGTCACCGTCGACGTGCGCGTCGTCGCCGCCACCAACGCCGACCTGCCCGGCATGGTGCAGCGCGGCGAGTTCCGCGCCGACCTCTGGTACCGCCTGGCGGTGTTCCCGCTGGTGCTGCCGCCGCTGCGCGAGCGCACGCAGGACATCCCCGCGCTGGTCGAGATGCTGGTGCAACGCGCCTCGCGCCACTTCGGCATGCGCCCGCAGGCCGCGACGCCCGCCGACCTGGCGCTGCTCGCGGCTTACGACTGGCCCGGCAACGTGCGCGAGCTGGGCTCGGTCATCGACCGCGCGGTCATCCTGGGCGGCGGCCGCAGGCTGGAAGTGGCGAAGGCGCTGGGCGCCGCGCAGGGTCCCCTGGAAGCGGGCGCGCCCACAACGCCGGGCCTGCCCGGCCGCGCCGCGCCCCCGGCGCCCCAGCCGCTGGTCCCGCTCGACGAGGCGATCGCACGACACATCCGCACCGCGCTGGCCGCCACGCAGGGCCGCATCGAGGGCCCGTACGGCGCCGCGCGCGCCCTGAAGATCAACCCGCACACGCTGCGCGCAAGGATGCGCAAGCTGGGCATCGACTGGAACGCATTCCGCTGACCGCAGCGGGGAAGGGAATTGCGCCGGCGCAACGGTCAGGATGACGAGGGTCCGAAGTCGACGGATCGACTGTCGACGGAGCGAAGGGCTCGCGTTGCGCCGGCGCAAGAACACGGAGGATCACGGGGCCGAAGGAGCGGCCATCGCGCCTTGTGACGGCGCAACGGTCAGGATGACAAGGGTCCCTTGGTCGACGGATCGACTGTCGACGGATCGACGGGCCCGCGTTGCGCCGCACAAGCCCCACGGAGGAGTCCCGGCCGAAGGATCGGCCATCGCGCCTTGTGCCGGCGCAACGGTCAGGATGACGAGGGTCCCTTGGTCGACGGATCGACGTTCGACGGATCGAAGGGCCCGAGTTGCGCCGGCGCAAGTCCAATACCCACAAGTCCCGTTCGCACAAGTCTCATTCGCACGACTCACGCGCGCGCCACAAGCTCTCCCAGCATTCGCGCAAACGGCGCAACATCGCCCGCCGTGCTGGCCTGCTCGAGCGCTTCCATGTACACGCTCCGTCGCTCCACCGGGATGATGGTCCACGGATAGCCGCCGGCTGCCATCATGACGTTCATCAGGAAACGACCGACGCGCCCGTTGCCGTCGGGATAGGGGTGGATGTACACGAAGACGAAGTGGCCGAGCACGGCGCGCGCCGCCGGGTCGGTTTCCGTTCCCAGCAACTCGAAGAAGACCGGCATGAGGTCCCTGACGGCGGCGGCGGCGGGCGGGATGTGTCGAGATTGCCGGATGAGTACCGTCCCGTCGCGGTATCCCGCCAGGTCGGCAGGCCGCCTGAGCCCGGCCGTGACCTCCGGTCCGACCAGCTCGCGATACCACGCGCCGTGGTCCTGGTCGGCGACGACCCCTGGATTCTCGCCGGCCAGCACGCGCGCAAGGCTTCGGCGCACCTGCTGCAGGGACTGCCAGTAACCCTTCGCCGCCAGCGCATGGCGCTGGTCGCGGTCCCGCTCCTCGCTGTCCGGACACCAGCGGCCCTCACGGATTCGCGCGACCAGGTCGCGACTGACCTGGTAGCCCTCGATGGACAGCGAGTGGTAGGCATCGGACACGTATGCATCATCCACAAGACGGAGATAGGTGTCCGCGTCGATGGGTCCGGCAGGTGCTGCCGGGAAATGGGCGGCCGCGACGTCGCGCATCCCGTGCCACATCAGGCGCAGGCGCCGGACATGGGGCGGCTCGGCATCGACGGGTGAGATCAAGGAAGCGCGCGCGAAAGGATCGGCCCGG
Source organism: uncultured bacterium (assembly GCA_903847545.1). Taxonomy (GTDB): domain Bacteria; phylum Krumholzibacteriota; class Krumholzibacteriia; order LZORAL124-64-63; family LZORAL124-64-63; genus CAINDZ01. Next base: position 12,162 of record CAINDZ010000350.1, read on the forward strand.
CGCACGACATGCCCTGCGGCACGCATCGCCTGCTCGATATCCGCGGCGATCCGTTCGCGCCCGCTGTTCGCAAACGCCCCGGCAAGGCGCCCGGCGATGGTCGAATGCCCGCGCTCCAGCAGGACGGGGAGAACCTCCGACGCATCGCGCACCATCGCCAGGGCGGCGCGCGCATCGGTTTCGTGGGTCGTGAAGAAGTCCTTCGCCACGGCCGACAGTGCAGCCGCCGGTCGGTAGACCCGCAGGCCATCGACCACCGTGCGCGCGTCCACAGGCGGCAGTGACGACCGCACCGACAGGAGTGATGTCGCATGCGGCAACATCACGGCGGCGTTGTCGCCCCGCGGGCAACGGACGACAAGCTGCCCGGGCACTGTCCGGTTGCCCGCATGCAGCATCAGCGATTGTTCGGGCGACAGGCACCACCCGTCGCCGAAGCGCGCCTCGAGGTAGTCGGCGCAGAATCCCCAGTACGAGAAATACCACGACGTGCTCTCGCCGACCGGTTGGTCGGGCTGCGACGGAACGTACCACCCCTTCATGACCTCCCGGAGGAAGCCGGCCTCCACCAGCCGCGCCCGGTGCGTCCGCGACACGTCGCGCGCCCGCACGGCTCCCCCACCCGCAGCCAGCACAACGGCCAAAGCCTCCAGCGACCGCGCCAGCTTCTCTGCCTGTGTTGCCATGCCGCCCCCCGCTTTCGCAATTCCGCGATTCCCAAAGACCAATGTACCAATCATAGGTAATTCCGCCGCATTATTCATAGGTTTTTCTGCTGTATCACAATTAGGTTTTTGATCTAATAACCACACAATGTCATATTTCTCAACATGTTAAAAACACGAATCTCGATCCATAATCCCCCAACTTGCGCCGGCACAAGTCCCCCACCTCGTCCGCGATGCCCGCAGGGTGAGCCCTCCCAATTCCGCGATGCCCGCAGGGCGAGCCTCCGTCGCCGCCTCACATCTCCACCACCACCCGCGCGAATGGCCTGAATAATCACCCGGTGCTGAAACAGACGTTGCGGGGACTATCCGCAGGCGCGCAGCGCCGAGGACTGTCCC
>CAINDZ010000351.1 GCA_903847545.1 uncultured bacterium
CCGTGCCCGCCGGCTGGAGCGACGGCCCCACTGGGACGACGCCCGACGTCGTCGCCTCGGTGGCGCGCAAGTACCGCGAGCACGACATGCCCGGCGGCTGGATCCTGCCGAACGACGGCTACGGCTGCGACTACACCGACCTGCCCGCGGTGGTCGACAGCCTGCGCCGACTGGGCTTCCACACCGGGCTGTGGACCGAGAACGGCGTCGAGAAGATCGCCTGGGAAGTGGGCACGGCCGGCACGCGCGTGCAGAAGCTGGACGTGGCGTGGACCGGCGAGGGCCACCAGTTCGCGATGGACGCCAACCGCCAGGCGGCGCAGGGCATCCTCGACAACTCGGACAGCCGCCCGTTCCTGTGGACGGTGATGGGCTGGGCCGGCATGCAGCGCTACGCCGTGACCTGGACCGGCGACCAGGCCGGCAACTGGGACTACATCCGCTGGCATGTCCCCACGCTCATCGGCTCGGGTTTGTCCGGCCAGGCGTACGCGACCGGCGATGTCGACGGCATCTACGGCGGCAGCCCCGAAACCTTCACGCGCGACCTGCAGTGGAAGTGCTTCACGCCGGTGCTGATGGGCATGTCCGGCTGGTCGAAGGCCGAGCGCAAGCATCCGTGGTGGTTCGACGAGCCGTACCGCAGCATCAACCGCTCGTACCTGAAGACGAAGATGCGGCTGATGCCCTACATGTACACGCTGGCGAAGGAGGCCGAAGACACCGGCGCGCCGATCGTGCGCGGGCTGATGTGGGACAACCCCGGCGACCCGCACGCGTGGACGCAGGAATATCCCAACCAGTTCTGCCTGGGCCGCGACCTGCTGGTGGCGCCCGTGTTCCAGGCCCAGGCGGCCGGCGGCGGCTGGCGCGAGGGCATCCACCTGCCGCAGGGCACGTGGATCGACTACACCGACGGCACCGTGACCGCGGCCGGGCCGCAGGGCGTCGACATCGCCGTGCCGGTGACGCTGGAAAAGCTGCCGGTGTTCGTGCGGGGCGGCGCCATCCTGCCGATGTATCCCGCCGCGCTGTTCGACGGCCAGGTGCCCTCCGACGTGCTGACGCTGGACGTGTATCCGCAGGGCCGCACGCAGTTCGAGTTGTACGAGGACGACGGCAACACGCGCGCCTACAGGGACGGCGCGTGGAGCCGCCAGCTGTTCACCGCGAACGGCGAGGCCGGCAAGGCCGGCGAGTTCACGGTGACGATGGAGCCGGTGCGCGGCGCGTTCGCCGGGCTGCACGAGGAGCGCGCGTACGAGGTGCTGCTGCACACGCGCGTCGAGCCGAAGTCGGTGACGGTCGACGGGACGCCGCTGGCGCAGGCCAAGGATGCCGACGCCGTCGGCTGGTCCTACGATGCGGATGACCGCCGCGGCGTGGTGCGCGTGCACACGCCGCTCGTGAACGTGCGCGAGGCGCATGCCGTGCGGGTCACGTGCCGCGGGCGCGCGCAGGGCGGCGGCGCCTACCCGCAGGCGCCGGCGCACGATGCGGCGATCTCTGCCAACGGGTTCATCGTCGTCAATCGCCCGGCCGAGGAACAGGGCCACCCGCTCGAGAACGCCTTCGACGGCAATCCCGACACGTGGTTCCGCACCGTGCGTGGGCAGTCGAACCCTTACGGACCGCACGAGTTCGTGCTGGCCTTCAACGAGCGGCGACTGGTCGACGGCTTCAGCATTCGCCCGCGCAACGACAAGCATTGGAAATACGGCAACGTGCGGCGCTTCGAGGTCTACATCGCCGACGTGAACGGGCAGTGGGGCGCGCCGGTCGTCGCCGACACGCTGGCCCTCGCCGACAGCCTGCAGACCGTGCACTTCGCGGCGCACGCCGGGCGCCTGCTGCGCTTTCGCGTGCTGAGCACGCACGACATGGGAAGGGACCCGATGGTGCTGGGCGCCGCCGGCGCCGAGGCCGACAGCGGCGGCGCCTACGTGGCGGCGGCGCCGGTGAACGTCAGCCCGGTGACGATCGGCGAGTTCCGGGTACTGGAGAGCCGGGCGGCGAACGCCGTGAATCAGATGCGGCTTTCGGATCCGCCGGCCGGTCGCGCGACAGGCGGCGGGCTGCGGTTGTTCGGCGTCGACTATGAGCGCGGCCTGAACATGCGCGCCAACAGCCGGGCCGACCTGGCGCTCGGCGGCGCGCGGCGCACGTTGCGCGCCGACATCGGCCTGGCCGAGACGGCCACGCCCGACGCCTGCGCGCGCTTCCAGGTCTGGGGAGATGGCCGCCTGCTGTGGGACAGCGGCGAGGTCACGGGCGGCGCGGTGGCCAAGCCCGCGATCGACGTGCGGGGCGTGCGCGAACTGAGCCTGCGGACCATCCAGGTGCGCGGGACGGTGGCCGCGGTGTGGGGCAATCCGGTGATCGACTAGAAGGCGCCGCGCAGGCCCATTACACAAGAAACGCGCCGGGCGCTTTCAAGGCGCCCGGCGCGTAAACTTCTCCCTGCGGATCGCCGCTCCTACCGGAACAGCACCAGCCGCTGCGACTTCTCGACGCCGTCGGCCCCGTGCAACCGCACCAGGTAGACGCCCGACGGCGCATTCATGCCGCCATCGTCGCGCCCGTCCCACTCCAGCGCGCGCTCACCGCCGTCCACGCTGCCGGACGCCAGGCGCCGCACCAGCCGGCCGGCGACGTCGTACACGCTCACGTCGATCACGCCCGCGCGCGGCACGCTGTAGAGGATGCGTGTCCCGCCGCCGCCGCAGGGGTTCGGGTACACGCCCAGGGTGCCGTCGGCGGCCAGCCCGAGGTTGCCCACGCCCGAGGGCGCGGCACTGATGGCGAAGTCCGCGTCGCTCGCGTGCACGCCGAGCAGGCCGACCGCGTCGTGCGCCGTCACGCGGACGCGCGCCGTGATGGTCGCGGCGGCCGGCACCGACCAGTTGTACGAGCCGCTGTTGGCGATCCCGGTTGCGATCACGCCGCCGTACGTGGCGCCGCCATCGGTCGAGTAAGCCAGGTCGACGGCCGTCACGCCGACGTTGTCGGTCGCCGACCAGGTAATCACCTGCGAGCTGCCGATCTCCCAGATCTCGCCGCCGTTGGGTGCAGTCACGCTGACCACGGGAGCGACGTTGTCGGCCGGCGTGCCCGAGTTGATGAAGGTGTCGGTGAAGCCGGGGCCGCGCACGGTGTCGACGCCCGCCGGCATCCACGTCGCCGAGATGCGGACCTGGCCGTTGGCAACCTTGTCCCACGCCGCATTGGGCGTGGCGCCGCTGCCGAGCTCGGTCCAGTAGGTGTGCACGTTGGCGGCGTGCAGGCGGTTGACGGCATCGACGGTGGGGTGCCCATACGAGTTCCCGTTGCCGCACGAGATCACGCCGATCTTCGGCTGCGTCGCGGCCAGGAACGCCGGGCTGCTCGAGGTCGACGAGCCGTGGTGGTGCACCTTGTACGACTCGACCGGGCCGACCTCGGGGCCCACGGTCGTCTCGACGTCCTTGTACGAGCCCGAGGTGTAGCCCGGCGTGTCGCCGCCGAAGACCTCGTCGTACTCGCCGTAGCTGACCTTCAGCACGATGCAGAGATTGTTCTCCTCGGTGCCGCCGTTGACGCCCGCGCCGTTGAGGTCCACGCACTTGATGTACACCGGGTGCGCCGACAGCGAGTCCAGCGTCACGACCTGGTTCTTCACCATCGCGTGGCGCTTGGTGCCGAGCTTGGACGTGTAGGTGGTGTACGCCACCGTCGTGTACGAACCGCCGCGATCCCACCCGTTCTGGATGGTGATGCCGGCGTTGACGACGTCGTCGATGCCGCCGATGTGGTCCGAGTGGTAGTGGCTCGCGAAGTGGTGCTTGATGGTGGTGATGCCCATCGCCTGCAGCTGCTGCGGCACCGTCTGGCCCATGGCCGGCACGTTGCCCCCCGGCCCGTCATCGATCATCGCCACCTCGCCCAGGGGGCTGATGATGACCGCGCCGTCGCCCTGCCCGACATCCAGGTGGATGACCTGCAGGCGCCCGTTGCCGGTCACCGCCAGGGCCGGAACCGCAAGCGAGACAACAAGTAGCGCGATCAGCAGCGAGACCGTCCGGTCCGGGCGATGGACAAGGCGCATGGCGACGCGACTCCCGGGAGGTGGAGTGGGTTGTTTGATTAATAGTGTATTATAGCACGATGCGGAAGCACCGCAGGGGGGAAATCTACGTAGAAATGACAAAAGTTCAAAACAAATCAGACAACAAAAGTCCGCACAAGGCCCCCGCGCGTCGCCGCTCCCCAACCATCCCGCTGTCCACCCCCGCCGCCCCCTGCTACACTGCCGCCGCCCTCACCCACCGGCGCCCCCCGCGCGCCCACGAAGGCAGGACAGGATGACGCGCCCGGGCCGGGACATCTGGATCTACACGCTCGGCTACTTCTTGGCCTACGTCCCGTTCTCGATGCTCGCCAAGGGCGTCTCGAAGGGCCTGTTCTCGGCCGACGGCAAGGGCCTCGACGGCCCGGTGCTGCTGCCGGTCTCGATGATCTTCTCGGTCGCCGTCATGTTCACGTTCTGGGCGCTGAACGGCTGGTGGCGCGATGCCGCGCGGGCGAGGCCCTTCAAACTTGGCCCCCTGCTGCTGCCGCGGCCGCGGCGCGGCACCTGGCTGTCGGGCGTGTGCGTGGCGGGCATCAGCGCCACCACGACGCTGGCGTTCACGTTCGAGGGCGTCAGCATCGTGCTCGCCCTGCTGCTGATGCGCGGCGGCGTGCTGCTGATGGGCCCGCTCGTCGACGGCGCCCTGCGGCGCGGCGTGCGCGCCGAGGCCTGGCAGGCGTTCACGTTGACGCTGGCCGCGCTGCTGCTGTCGCTCAGCGGCGCCACGCACCACCACATCCCCGGCGGCTGCGTCGTCGTGCTGGGCGTCTACCTCGCCTGCTACCTCACGCGCCTGGTGCTGATGACCCGCCTGGCCAAGGGACCCGACCCGGTCGAGAACCGCCGCTTCCTCATCGAGGAGCAGGTCGTCGGCAACTCGCTGCTGGTGGTTGGGCTCGTGGCAATGGCGCTGCTGGGCATCGGCGGCGTGGGCGCCGCGCTGCGACAGGGCTTCGCCGGCCTGTGGTCCGACCCGGGCCTGGTCGCCGCGCTGCTGGCGATGGGCTTCTGCTCGGCCGGCACGGGGATGTTCGGCAGCCTGGTCTTCCTGGATGCGCGCGAGAACACGTTCTGCATCCCGGTCAACCGAGCGTCGAGCCTGCTGGCGGGCGTCGTCGCCACCTTCGTGATGCACGCGATCTTCGCCAGCGGGGTGCCGCGCCGGGTCGAGATCGTGGGGACCATCCTCGTCTGCGGGGCCTTGATCGTGGCCGCGGCGCCCAGCCTGACCGAGCGCCGCAACCCCGATGGAGCCCCGCATTCCTGAGGTTGCGTTCCGCCCGACGGAACGGTGTTCGGACATACTGGATCGATCTCCCGGCCGCACCCAACCTGCCGCGATCGGAGCGCCTCGCCGTGATCATCCTGCCCTGCCTGGACAGTGCCGAACAGGCCGCGGAAAACGGCCGCGCGCTGAACATCACCGCCGGCAAGGCGGTCGAGCTCGGCCGCTCGGGCGTCGACATCGCCACGCAGGGCTGGTACCTGCACCGCCCCGGCCACAAGGTGGACATCCGGCGCGAGGTGCAGGCCGCCTGCGCCGGCAAGCTGAGCCTGCCGCCGGAAGCGCCGCTGCCGGACACGCCGCGACCCGACCCCGACCGCGCCGCGACCTGCCGCCTCCAGGTCACCAACGAGACCACGCTCATGGCCGCCCGCCGGCTGCTCGATGCCGGCGTCGAGCGCCCGGTCGCGCTGAATTTCGCCAACGGCCTGGTGCCGGGCGGAGGCCTGCTCGTGGGCGGGCGCGCGCAGGAAGAGGTGCTCTGCCGCTCCAGCGCGCTCTACCCGACCCTCGTCGGCGACCCGATGTACGAGGCGCACCGCGTGGCCGACTCGCCGGATGCGTCGGACTGGGTCATCTACTCGCCCGACGTGCCCGTCTTCCGCACCGATGCCGGCGCCCTGCTGGCGCAGCCCTGGCCGCTGAGCGTCATCACGTGCGCGGCGCCGTACGCGCCGAAGTCGGGCCGCGACCACGCCGCCGAACTGATGCCCCCGCGCATCCGGCGCGTGCTGGCGGTCGCGCAGGCGATGGGCCACCGCGCCATCGTCCTGGGCGCCTGGGGCTGCGGCGCCTTCGGCAACGACCCCGAGAGCACCGCCTGCGCCTTCCGCGAGGCGCTAGAGGGCCCCTTCGCGCAGGCCTTCGACCACGTCGTCTTCGCCATCACCGACCGTTCTCCCGAGCGCCGCACGCTGGGCCCCTTCCGCGACGCCTTCCCCGAGGCGCGGGCCGAAAAATGGCCGGCCGTGCCGGCCACGCGCGACGACTTTCGCATCACGCCGATGCCCGAATCGCACGTCGACATCGCCGTCGACTGCCTGCTGCCCGCCGCGGCAATGGACCGCATCCGCCTGGGCGTCGTGCCCGACGCGATGGAGGACAAGTGGTTCGTCTACTGGGAGGACGGCCACCTGTACTTCCATCGCAGCTGGACGGGCTTCTGCGTCTACGTCGCCCGGATCGTGGAGGACGCCGGGGATTGGCGCGTGACCTCCATCCGCGCCAATCGCGAACCCGGCCAATACAGCTGCGATGACGACGACGAAGACGCGGGCACGGCGCTGTTCGTGCTGCACGTCGTGGTGCTGCAGCTGCTGCCCCCGCCGGTCCCGGAAGGTGAACACGCGTCCGCGATCACGTTGGCCACCTGGAGCCTGGTGGGGCGGGCGATGCTGGGGCAGCACCCCGGCTGAGCGCGCCGCTTGACAGACCCCACCCCCTTCCCCCGATGATGCCCCCCGATCCATGAACCGGGGGGCATCTCTCATCGACCGCGACCTGTACACCCGCAGCAAGGCGCTCTTCCTGCGCGCCCTGGACCTGCCGGCCGGCGAGCGCGAGGCGTTCCTCGTCGCCGAGTGCGCGGGCGACGACGCGCTGCGCGCCCAGGTCGACGACCTGCTGGCGCACGCCGTCGGGCAGGAGCCGGCCAGCGGGGCGGGGCGGCTGCTCGAGGGCTCGGCGGCGGCGATCGTGCCCGAGAGCATCGGACGGTGGCAGGTCAGCGAGGTGCTGGGCGAGGGCGCGATGGGCGTGGTCTACCGCGCCCACGATCCCGCCGACACCGATGGTCCCGGCGGCGCGCCGCGACAGGTGGCGCTGAAGGTGCTGCGCCCCGGCGTGATCTCGCCCGCGGTGCTCAGCCGCTTCCGGCGCGAGGCGGCGGCGCTGGGGCAGCTCGACCATCCGGGCATCGCCGCCTTCCTGGACGCCGGTCCCGACGACGCGGCCGGCGGCGACCGCCCCTGGCTGGCGATGGAGTACGTCCCCGGCCTGTCGTTGCGCGCGTGGCGCGAGCAACTGCCGCCCGAGCGCGAACGCCTGCGCGTGCTGGCCGAGCTGTGCGACGCCGTGCAAGCGGCCCACGACCGCGGCATCATCCATCGCGACCTCAAGCCCGAGAACATCGTCGTCACGCCCGAGGGCCACCCGGTGGTGCTCGACTTCGGCATCGCGCGCCTGGCCGAGCGCGACGCGCTCAACGCGACGCTGGCCACCGAGACGTGGCAGCTGCTGGGCACGGTGCGCTACATGAGCCCCGAGCAGGCCGAGGGCGGGCCGGTCGACCTGGACGCGCGCAGCGACGTCTACGCGCTGGGCGTCATCGGCTACGAGCTGCTGACCGGCCGGCTGCCCTACGACCTCGAGCGCCTGTCGACGCCGCGCGCCCTGTTCGCCGTGGCGACCGAGGAGCCGCAGCCTCTGGGCACGCACGGCGCCACGCTCGCCGGCAACCTCGAGCTGGTCATCCACCACGCGCTGGCCAAGCAGCCGGCCGAGCGCTGCCCGTCGGCCGCCGTGCTGGCGGCCAACCTGCGCGCCTGCCTGGAGGGGCGGCCGGTCGGGCTGCGGCGGCCCGGCCTGCTCAAGCGCTGGCGCCGGTACCTGCGCGCGCGGCCGCGAGCGCG
>CAINDZ010000352.1 GCA_903847545.1 uncultured bacterium
ATCGCTGGTACCCACTCCCCGGGTGCGGCCCGCACAAACGCGTCGGATCCGCCATGGGTCGATGGCGGGGCCTTCCTGCTGCCGGTTATCGGCAGGAAAGCCCACGACCTCAGCGATTTCGTGCAAGGGACATGCCCCGGGTGGGCCAATGTGGAGATATTTAGTCGTCGATGAGCTCGGCGCCCTCGCGCGCCAGCAGGCGGTTCAGTTCGATCTCGCTCAGCCGCAGGGTGGCCCGGCACCAGTCGCCGTCGAACTGCTGGTCCAGGACGGACTGGGTCCGGTGGAAGGCGCTGAGCGCCGACAGCTTCGCGAGGGGCAGGCGCACGGTGCGGATCATCTCGCCGCCCAGGCGCCGGTCCAGGATGGCGTCGCGCACGGCCAGGCCGCCGGCCGGGTCCACGCCCGAGACGAACAGGGCGTCCGGGTACAGCCGCCGGTAGCGGTTGGCGAACAGCTCGGCGTCCACAAGATCGATCTTGTTGAAGACCATCAGCGTCGGCTTCTCGAACGGCTGCGGGGCCTCCTTGGCCCGGACCTTGGGCGCCAGCTCGCGCAGCACCTTCTCGACCGAGGCGATCTGGTGCTGGGGATCCTCGGCCCCCGCATCGACCACGTGCACCAGCAGGTCGGCCTCGCGCACCTCCTGCAGCGTGGCCTTGAAGCTCTCGACCAGGTGGTGCGGCAGCTTGCGGATGAAGCCGACCGTATCGGTCAGCAGGAACCGCCGCCGCTCGTCGATGTCCACGCGCCTGGTCGTCGCGTCCAGCGTCGCGAACAGCTGGTCCTTCACATACACGCCCGCCTGCGTGATGCCGTTCATCAGCGTCGACTTGCCGGCGTTCGTGTAGCCGACCAGCGCCGCCTTGAAGACGTCGTCGCGCGCGGCCGTCTGCGTGCGCCGCGTCGACTCGATGTCCTTCAGCTCCTCCCGCAGCACGGCGATGCGCCGGCCCAGCAGCCGGCGGTCGGTCTCCAGCTGCGTCTCGCCGGGGCCGCGCGTGCCGATGCCGCCGGCCTGGCGCTCGAGGTGCGTCCACAGGCGGGTCAGGCGCGGCAGCAGGTAGTTCAGCTGCGCCAGCTCGACCTGCAGGCGCGACTGCCGCGAGCTGGCGTGCTTGGCGAAGATGTCCAGGATGAGCTCGGTGCGGTCGAGCACGTTGACGTCGAGCAGCTTCTCGAGGTTGCGTCCCTGCGCCGGCGAGAGGTCGTTGTCGAAGATGACCAGCGTCGCGCCGGTGTCGACGACCAGGTCCTTCAGCTCCTGCAGCTTGCCCGAGCCCAGGAACGTGGCCGACTCGGGCTTGGGCCGCGTCTGCTCGATGCGCCCGACGACGTCGGCGCCGGCGGTGTCGGCCAGCTGCGCCAGCTCGGGCAGGTCGGCCAGGCCGCCCTTGCCGCCCAGCCAGGCGTCCGGCAGGTTGACCCCGACGACGACCGCGCGCTCGCGCGGCTGCTCGGTGCTGTGTCCGGATTCCTCGTCGCGCCTGGTCGCCATCGTCAGCCCTCGATCTCGGTGTGCCACTGTTCCCAGTCGGCCATGTGCTTCTGCAGTTCGGCGTCCACGTCCAGGATGCGCCGCCCGGCCTGCGCGCGCTCGTCGCCGCTGGCCGTCGGCGACGCCATCACCCCGAACAGCGCCGCCTTCTCGTCCTCGAGCCGGGCGATGGCCGCCTCGGCCTGCGCGATCCACTGGCGACGGCGGGTCTGCTCGTTCTTGCTGAGCCCGCCGGCGGCGCCGCCGGTCGGGGCCGCTTCCTTCACCCGCGTGTCCGCGGCGGCGGCCGGCCCGGTCGAGGCCGTCTGCGCCCTGCCCGCCCGGTCCCTCAACCACTCGGCCCAGCCGCCGTCGAACAGCGTGATGGGCCCGGTCGGCAACCCGGCTGCATCCAGCGGCGGAAACACCAGCAGCTTGTGGACCACCTTGTCCAGGAAGCGCCGGTCGTGCGAGACCACGATCAGGGTGCCGTCGAATTCCCGCAAGGCCGCTTCCAGCGACTCGCGGCTGCGCACGTCCAGGTGGTTGGTGGGCTCGTCCAGCAGCAGCGTGTTGTGGCCTTCCTTGATCAGCCGCAGCAGGGCCAGCCGCCCGCGCTCGCCGCCCGACAGCTGCGCCACGGGCCGGTCGTACAGGTCCTCGCCGTAGCCGAACGCGGCCAGGAAGCTGCGCAGCTCGCCCAGCGTCGCGGTCGGGTCCACCGAGCCGATCTCGGCGATCACCGTGTTGTGGTCCGAGACCCCCGACAGCTCCTGGTCGTAAAACCCCAGGTCGACGTTGTGCCCGATCACGATGCGCCCCTGGTCCGGCACGCCGCGCCCGGCCAGCAGCTTCAGCAGCGTCGACTTGCCGCACCCGTTGGGCCCCAGGATGCCCAGCCGCTCGCCGCGCGAGACATGCAGGTCCAGCCCGCCCATCAGCTGCCGCCCGCCGAACCCCTTGCCCAGCCCGTGCAGCTCCAGCACGGTGCCGCCGCTCGGGCGCGCCGGCTCCATGCGGAAGCGGAACAGGCCCGGTTCGGTGGAGGGGCGCTCCAGCTTCTCTTCCCGCTCCATCAGCTTGCGACGC
>CAINDZ010000353.1 GCA_903847545.1 uncultured bacterium
GCGTGGGTCACCTGCGCGATGTCCGCGCGCGACCAGGCCACGCTCGACATCGTCGATCCCGCAGGTCGCCGCGTGCGACGGCTGTGGTCGGGCTCGCTGGCGACGGGCACGCACCGCTTCGCCTGGGACGGTCACGACGAGGCGGGCCGGCCGGCCGCCGCGGGCGTGTACCTGGCCCGCCTGGCCACGCCGCGGGGCGTGCAGGGGCGCAAGCTGACCCTGGTCCGCTGAACACCCGGGCCGGGCGCGATCCTGGTTGTTCGCGGGGGCGGCATCGCGTAGCGTGGCGCGACCGTGCGGTCCCGGCAACCGGCGCGGGGAGGCGGGCATGGACGACGTGCGCATCTACACCGGCACCCTGGTGGCCGACCTCGTGCTGCCTGGGTCGCGCTCCCTGAAGGAGATGCGCGCGCCGCTGCACGCGCTGGTGCAGCGGCTGCGCAACGCCGAGTACGCCGTGGCGCGCGTGGGACCGGCCGACCTGGCGCAGCGCGCCTTCCTGGCCATCGTCGCCGTCAGCGGCGACAGCGAGGTCGTCGAGGGCCGCCTGGACGAGGCCGAACGCCTGCTCTTCGACGCGCCCTTCGACGTCGGCGAGCTGCGGCGCAGCGTCGCGGTCGAGACTTTTCCATCCGGTTGAGCGCCCACGCGCCGACAACACCTGCCGGGACCGCCACCGGCCGGAGGACCATGCGCCTGATCGACCTCAGCCATGCCATCGTGACGGACATGCCGCAGTGGCCCGGCGACCGGCAGCCCCTGCGCATCGTGCGCACGGGTGAGCACGGGCGCGACCCCTGCCAGTCCAGCCGCCTCGAACTGGGCTGCCACGTGGGCACGCACATCGACGCGCCGCTGCACTTCCTGGCGGGGGCCGGCGGCGTCGACGACCAGCCGCTGGAGCGGTTCGCGGGCCCGGCCGTGGTGATCCGGCCGCGGCCCGAGCCCGCGCCGGGGCCGCTGCCGGCCTCGCTCCTGGACGGGGTCGATCTGGCGGGCGTCGATTTCGTCTTGCTGGACACGGGCTGGGCGCGACATTGGGGCCAGCCGCGCTACTATGAGGAGTGGCCGAGCCTGTCGGCCCCGCTGGCGGCGCGCCTGGCCGCGGCCGGGCTCAAGGGCGTCGGGCTGGACACGCCGAGCCTGGACGACTACGTCGGCCGCGCGGCGCACGACATCTGCGCGGCGGCCGGGCTCATCAACCTGGAAAACCTGGCCAACCTGGCGGCGCTGCCCGAGCGCGGATTCCGCCTGCTGGCCCTGCCCCTGAAGCTGACCGGGGCCGAGGCCTCGCCCGTGCGGGCGGCGGCCCTGCTGGACGGGAACCTTGCGCCCGCGGGCGCGCCGAACGGAGCCATGCGCGCATGACGCCCACACGCCACAGGACGCCCGCCGGCGAGGCTGAAAGGCCGCGCTGGACGCCGGAAAGGCCGATGGGCCTTTCGCGCGCCCTGATGAAGGCGGGTTACGGCACGCGCCGCTGGGCGGATGATGTCGTCACCTCCGGGCGCGTGCGCGTGGGCGAGACGGTCGTGAAGGACCCGCTGCGCATGATCGAGGTCGGGGCCGAGGTCTTCCTGGACAACAAGCCGCTGATGAAGGTCACGCGCAGCTACTACGTCTTCCACAAGCCCCTGCGCGTCGTGTGCCGCGAGGAGGACGGGCCGGGCCGGCGACTGGTCTCCGACTACTATCCCGCAGACGCGGTGGGGCTGCGCACGGCCGGGCGCCTGGACGCGCGCACCTCGGGCCTGCTCCTGGTCTCGAACGACGGCGACTGGATCACGCGCGTGACCGGTGGCGCCGGCTGCGAGCACGAGTTCATGGTGCGCGTCGAGGGCGAGGTCAGCGAGATGCAGCTGACGGTGATCGACGCGGGCATCGTGCTGCCCGGCCTGGGCTCCTTCCGGCCGGTCAAGGTGCGCGTGCTGTCGTGTGAGAGCGGCCGGACCACGCTCAGCATCACGCTGCACGGCGGGCAGTCCCGGCAGATGCGCCGCATGCTGGCCACGCTGCGCCACAAGGTGACGATGGTGCGCCGCGTGCGCCTGGGCGAGGTGCGTCTGGGCGACCTCGCCGCCGGCGGGCTGCGGCCGCTGACCGCCGAGGAGGTGGCGTCGTTCGCGCCGGTCACGCCCGGCGCCGGCGGCTCGCGCAAGGTCTGCCCGTCGACGCGCCGGCGTTCCCCGCACGGCAAGTAGGATTTCCCCACCGTCATCGGACATGCGTGACAGGCGGCCCCGCCGCCGGCCGCGCCGATTCACGACCCGATACTGCCTGTTTCGAAACTCCTTGCCGATCCAGACCTTGAAAAATCTTGATGAAAAACGTCGTGTTGGCGTGTGCCGTCGCGCGGACAATCGATCCCGCAAGTCGTTTTCAATAATGAGATTATCCGCTTGATCTGCTCCCGAATCCAGCCAACATTGGGGCCCGTTGCAGCGCGCCACTTTACCCGAGGGAGACAGCCCATGATCGTCCCGCACGGACTGCGTCGTCCGGCCCGGTTGGTCGGCGTCAGCCTGTTCGCGGTGGTGCTCGGCCTGTTGGCCGGGGCCCTGCCGGCCCGGGCCCAGGACGCCGAGACCTGCCTCCAGTGCCATGAGGACCGCAGCCTGACCAAGAACGAGCGCGGCCAGGTGAAGTCGCTCTACGTCGACCTGGCCGAGTACAAGCGCTCGGTGCACGGTCGCGAGGGCGTCGGCTGCGCCGACTGTCACGCCGACCTGGCGGGCGTTGAGGACTTCCCGCACAAGGAAGAGCTGGCGGATGTCGACTGCGGCGGCTGCCACGACGACATCGCCAAGGTCTATGCCGGCAGCCTGCACGGCGTGGGCGTGGCCAAGGGCGTGCCCATCGCGCCGCGCTGCTGGACCTGCCACGGCTCGCACGACATCATGCCGCCCTCGGATCCCGAGTCGCGGGTCAACCGCTTCAAGATCCCCATCATGTGCGGCCGTTGCCACAAGGAAGGCGAGGCCATCCGCGAGTACGCCGAGGTCTCGCAGGACAGCGTGCTGGCGCACTATTCGTTCTCGATCCACGGCGAGGGCCTGTACAAGCGCGGCCTGACGCAGTCGGCCGTCTGCTCGGACTGCCACACGGCGCACAACGTGCGCAACCACAAGGACCCGAAGAGCTCCATCAACCGCGACAACGTGGCCAAGACCTGCCAGTCGTGCCACGGGATGATCGAGAAGGTGCACGCCAAGGTGGTCGAGGGCCGCCTGTGGGAGAAGGAGCCGTCGAAGGTTCCGGTCTGCATCGAGTGCCACCAGCCGCACAAGATCCGCCGCGTCTACTACAACGAGGGCATGGCCGACTCGGAGTGCCTGAAGTGCCACGACCGGCCCGACCTGAAGGGCACCAGCGCGGCGAACGCCGGCAAGTCGATGTACGTCGACCCGCAGAAGCTGGCGCACTCGGTGCACGTGAAGAAGGCGTGCATCCAGTGCCACACCGGCGCCACGCCCTCGCACGAACGCCCGTGCGACACCGTGCCCAAGCGGGTCGACTGCTCGATCTGCCACGCCGAGGTGGTCGAGACCTACAAGTCGTCGATCCACGGCAAGCTGGGCAGCCAGGGCGACAAGGACATCCCGGACTGCCTGGTCTGCCACGGCACGCACGAGATCCTGCCGCACACGAACCCCGAGTCGAAGACGTTCGTGCGCAACATCCCGGACCTGTGCGGCAAGTGCCATGACGAGGGCGGGATCGCCGACAAGCGGTACAAGGGCACCGAGAAGAGCATGGTGGCGAACTACAAGGAGAGTATCCACGGCCGCGCCCTGCAGAAGAGCGGCCTGGTGGTCACCGCCACGTGCATCGACTGCCACACCACGCACGCGATCATGCCGAGCGCCGACCCGGCGTCGTCGGTGCATCGCTCGAAGGTGGACGTGACCTGCGGCAAGTGCCATGACGGCGTCGACCGCACGTTCCGCACCAGCATCCACTTCACGGGCGAGGCCAAGGACGGGCACAAGCTGCCCATGTGCAACGACTGCCACACCTCGCACCGGATCGCCCGCACGGATGCCGAGGGCTTCAAGATGCAGATCGTCGGCCAGTGCGGCACCTGCCACGAGAAGGTCACCGAGAGCTACTTCGAGACCTACCACGGCAAGGTGTTCGCGCTGGGCTACACCGGCACGGCCAGTTGCGCCGACTGCCACGGCCAGCACAACATCCAGAAGCCGGACAACCCGGCCTCGACGCTGTCGCGCGACAACATCGTGGGCACCTGCGCCAAGTGCCACAAGGGCGCCCACCGCCAGTTCGCCGGCTACCTGACGCACGCCACGCACCACGACAAGGTCAAGTACCCGGTCGTGCACTACACGTGGCTGTTCATGACCGCGCTGCTGGTCGGCACGTTCAGCGTCTTCGGCGTGCACACGCTGCTGTGGCTGCCCCGCAGCTTCCAGGCGCTGCGCCACAGCCGCCAGCTGCGCAAGCAGGCCAAGGGCCAGAAGCAGTTCCGCCGCTTCAACCGGCTGAACCGCATGCTGCACATCATGGTCGTGGTCAGCTTCCTGACGCTGGCCGTCACGGGCATGACGCTGAAGTTCTCGTACCTGCCGTGGGCCCAGAAGCTGGCGCACGCGCTGGGCGGCTTCCAGTCGGCGGGCACGCTGCACCGCATGGGCGCCATCCTGACGTTCTTCTACTTCGCGCGCCACTTGTACGACCTGTGGTGCCGCCGCCGGGCCTCCGGCAAGAGCTGGAAGGACTTCGTGTTCGGCCCCGAGGGCATGTTCCCGAACGCGGTCGACGGCCAGGAGTTCATCGGCACGGTGAAGTGGTTCCTGGGCCGCGGCGAGCGCCCGCGGTACGGCCGCTGGACCTACTGGGAGAAGTTCGACTACTTCGCGGTGTTCTGGGGCGTGGCCATGATCGGCTTCAGCGGCCTGATCCTGTGGTTCCCCGAGGCCTTCACGAAGGTGCTGCCGGGCTGGTTCATCAATGTGGCGACCATCATCCACTCGGATGAGGCGCTGCTGGCGACCGGCTTCATCTTCACGATCCACTTCTTCAACACGCACTTCCGTCCGGATCGCTTCCCGATGGACCCCGTGATCTTCACCGGCCGCATGACGCTGGAGGAGTTCAAGGAAGACCGCCCGCGCGAATACGAGCAGCTCGTGCGCGAGGGCCGCCTCGAGGAGCACATGGTCGACCCGCTGCCCGAGAGCTTCGTCAAGGGCCTGAAGACCTTCGGGTTCATCGCGCTGACGATCGGGTTGTCGCTCGTGGTGATGATCATCTGGGCGGTGGTGTTCAAGTACCGGTAGTCCGCATCGGCTCGTCACGGGGCGGGTGGGCTGACAACAACATCGGCGGGCAGTCCTCGCGCCTTCGGCGCTGCGGATAGCCCGCCGCTGTTGTTGTCA
>CAINDZ010000354.1 GCA_903847545.1 uncultured bacterium
ACGCAGGCCCTCGAGGATCTGGATCGACTCCTCGATCGAGGGCTGGTCGACGCGGATCTGCTGGAAGCGGCGCTCCAGGGCGCTGTCGCGCTCCAGGTACTTGCGGTACTCGTCGAGGGTTGTGGCGCCGATCGTCTGCAGCTCGCCGCGCGCCAGGGCCGGCTTCAGGATGTTCGAGGCATCCATCGCCCCACCCGTGGCCCCCGCGCCGACCAGCGTGTGCATCTCGTCGATGAACAGCAGGATCTCGCCCTCCTGCTCGGTGACTTCCTTGATGACCTTCTTGAGGCGGTCCTCGAACTCGCCGCGGTACTTGGTGCCGGCGATCAGCGCGCCCAGGTCCAGGGCCAGCAGCCGCTTGCCCTTCAGGCCCTCGGGCACGTCGCCCTCGACCAGGCGGCGTGCCAGGCCCTCGACCACCGCGGTCTTGCCCACGCCCGGCAGGCCGATCAGCACGGGGTTGTTCTTGGTGCGCCGGCTCAGGATCTGGATGACCCGCCGGATCTCCTCGTCGCGCCCGATGATGGGGTCGATCTTCCCGGCCCGCGCCGCCGCGCACAGGTCGCGGGCGTACTTCGCCAGCGCCGAGTCGTTCCCCTCGCCGACGCCGTTCTCGTCGTCGCCCTGGTAGGCCTGGTCGCCGCCGGTCTGCTCGAGCGCCCGGGCGATCTTCGCCGGGGTGGCGTCGAAGGTCTTCAGCACGCTGCCGGCCCGGCCGGTGTCGGCCGCCACGGCCAGGAGCAGCTCGCGGGTGCCGGTCATGGCGCCCTCGGCCCCGCCGCCGGCGCCCTTGCCGGACCCCGCCAGTCGGTCGGCCTCGAGCAGCACCTTCTGCAGTTCGCGGCTGGGGGCCGGGACGTCCTTGGCCTGGATCTTCGGCAGCGAGCGCAGCTCGCCCTCGGCGGTCCGGGCGATGAGCGCCGGGTCCAGTTCGAGCGAGCGCAGGACGTTCGTGGCCAGCCCGGTCTCGGCGAGCAGGGCCCACAGCAGATGCAGCGGCTCAAGCTGGGCGTGGCTCAGTTCGTAGGCCTTGGCCTGGGCGCGTTGCAGGGTGTCCATGGCGTTGACGGTCAGGTTCTTCATCGTGGGGCCTCCCCGCCTGGTGGCGGCATGCGTCGGGAACGGGTGTTTCGAGGGGGATGGGCAGGGAGGGTGCCAAGATGGGGGGCGCGGCTGGCGAGACGTGTAAGATGTTACGTTACAATATATTATCGCCCGCGCGATGACGCTGTATACGATATGCAATCAAGCGAGAGGGTGGAGACCGCCGAATTGTCATGTCACAATGGCGGCGCACCTGCGTTCATGGCAGTCCTGGGGCGCCCAGGACTTGCGCCGGCGCAAGTATCGGCGCCACCGGCGACCGCACCGACCGCCGCGCCCGCCCTGCTCAGCCCGGCCCTACTTGCGCCGGCGCAAGTACCGGCACCGCCGGCGACCGCAGCGGCCACCTCGCCCGACTTGCCCTGTCCGGCCCGACTTGCGCCGGCGCAACTCCCCTCACCCGATCGCCCTGTCCCCCCTCCCCGGCTCACCTTATAATAGGCGCGGCCCGCCGCCGCCTGGCGGCCCCGGCCCCAACCCCCTCCACCCGGGAGCCCGAACGTGCCCACCGTGACCCGCAAGACCATCGCCCTGGTCGCCCACGACAACCAGAAGCGCGACCTCGCCGACTGGGTGGCCTTCAACTACGGCACCCTGGCCGACCACGCGATCGTCTGCACCGGCACCACCGGCCGACTCATCGAGGAGACCCTGGCCCGCCGCGCCGCCGAGGAGGGCAAGCCCGCCCCCCGGCCTATCACCAAGTTGCGCTCGGGACCCCTGGGCGGGGACCAGCAGCTGGGGGCGATGATCGCCGAGGGCCGCATCGACGTGCTGATCTTCTTCTGGGACCCCATGGAGCCCCAGCCCCACGACGTGGATGTGAAGGCGCTGCTGCGGATTTCCGCGGTCTACAACGTGACGGTGGCCTGCAACCGCTCGACGGCGGACTTCATCGTGTCGTCGCCGCTGCTGGGGCAGCCGTATGTGCCTATCCTGCCTGATTTTACGGGGTACCTGGAGCGGAAGGTGGACTAGGGAGCGCGCCGGCAGATTTGTTGACTTCAGCCGATCACTTATGGGATAATCATACTTAAGAAGTGGGATGTCGTGCGGCCCGAGGCCGGGGATCCCTTTCGCCCATGCCATGCCGACTGCCCACCATCCGGACCAAACCGGGTTCACCGCGGCGAGGACCTCTCTCGCCGGGAGGCGCCAATGCGACGCATCCTTGCCCTTTCCCTGTTGGTGCTGGCCGCAGCCCGGCCCGCGCACGCCGCGTGGCCGTCCTCGCCGACGACCAACCTCCCGGTCTGCACCTGGGCGGGCACACAGCACGATGCGCGGGTGGTCACCGACGGCAACGGCGGTGCCATCGTGGCGTGGCGCGACCAGCGCAGCGACACCGGCGACATCTATGCCCA
Organism: uncultured bacterium; assembly: GCA_903847545.1. Classification (GTDB taxonomy): domain Bacteria; phylum Krumholzibacteriota; class Krumholzibacteriia; order LZORAL124-64-63; family LZORAL124-64-63; genus CAINDZ01. The sequence continues at coordinate 2,469 of CAINDZ010000354.1, forward strand.
GCACCTGCTCGCGTCCGGGATCGTCGACCCGGCGTGGCCGGTCGGCGGACGGGCGATCACCGTCGCCACCGGCAACCAGCTCTTGCCCTTACTCGTCAGCGATGGCGCCGGCGGCGCCATCATCACGTGGGAGGACATGCGCAACGGACCGTCCGATATCTATGCGCAGCGCGTGCTGGCGTCCGGCGCAGTCGACGCGGCGTGGCCGGTCAATGGCCGCGCGGTCTGCAGCGCGGCGAGCGATCAGGGACAGCAGCAGATCGTCACCGACGGCGCCGGGGGCGCCATCATCACATGGGTGGACTATCGCGGCGTCAACACGGACATCTACGCGGCGCGCGTGACTTCCGCGGGCGTGGTCGATGCGGCGTGGGGTGTCAACGGCCGAGCGGTCTGCACGCAGGCGGCCGGCCAGACCCAGCCGCAGTTGATCGCCGACGGCGCCGGCGGGGTGTTCATCTGCTGGCAGGATGGCCGCAGCGGCACCGAAACCGACATCTATGCCGAGCATGTGCTGGCCACCGGCGAGCGCGACGGCGCGCGGCCCTACGCCGAGCAGGCCGTCTGCACGGCGGTCGACTACCAGAGCGGCCCGCAGATGATCTCCGATGGTGCGGGCGGCTTCATCGCCGCCTGGACCGACGAGCGTGATGGGTCGATGGCCGGCAACAGCAGCGTCTATGTCGTGCGGATGCTGGCGAACGGCACCGTTGCGTCCGGGTGGCCCACGAATGGGCGCGCGGTGTGCAACGTCGCGGGCAAGCAGGGCTCCCCCTCGATCGCGCCCGACGGGGACGGTGGCATCTTCGTCACATGGACGGACATGCGGAGCGGCGGCGTCAGCCCCCGCAACATCTACGCACAGCATCTCGACGCCGCGGGCAGCGTCGAGGCCGGGTGGACGGCCGAAGGGCTGGCCGTCTGCACGGCGATCAGTGACCAGGACAACCCGCGTATCGTCATCGACGGGACCGGCGGCTTCATCGCCGCCTGGGACGACGCGCGCACGACCTCGCTGGACATCTACGCGCAACGCATCGGCCCCTTCGGCCGCCTCGGCTCGCCCGAACCGCACATCGCCGGCGTGCACGATGTGCCCTGGGACCAGGGCGGCCACGTGAAGGTGACCTGGGACGCCTCGACCCTCGACACGCAGCGCGACGGCGAGTTCACGGGCTACGATATCCTGCGCGCCTCGCCCGGCAAGGCCGGCGGCGCGGTTGCGATCCTCGGCGACGACCTCGCCGCGCTGCGCACCGGCGACCTGGTCGCGGTGCCCCGGTCCGGCGCCACGACCTACTGGGAATACATGACCAGCGTCCCGGCGCTGCACTTCGTGGCCAACTACGCCTATGTGTCGCCGACGACCAGCGACTCGATGGCCGTCGCCAACCCGCTGACCTCGTTCATGGTCGTCGGGCGCAACGCCACCGGTTCCATGTACTGGCCGTCGGCGGTTGTCTCGGGCTACTCGGTGGACAACCTGGCGCCGCTCGCGCCCGGCGCGCTGGCCGGCAACTGCGCCGCCGGCGTGGCGCACCTGACCTGGTTCGCCAATGCCGAGCCCGACCTGGCCGGCTACCGCGTGTACCGCGGCGCCACGTCGTCGTTCACGCCCGGCCCCGCCTCGCTGGTTGCCTCGACCGCGCTGACGCGTTGCGACGTCAGCGGCGACTACGGCTGGTTCAAGCTGACCGCCATCGACGCCCACGGCAACGAGTCGCCCGTCGCCACCCTGGCGCCGGCGGCCACCTCGCCGGTCGACGGCCCGCGCCCCGTGTTCATGTTCGCGGCGCCGGCGCCCAACCCGGCCTCGGGCGGCACCATGTTCAGCTTCTCGCTGGCGCAGTCGGGCTCCGTGAGCCTGGCCGTGCACGACCTGGCGGGGCGGCGTGTGCGCACGATCCTGAACGGCGAGCTGGCCGTGGGCGCGCACAGCGAGCGCTGGGACCTGCGCGACGACGCGGGCCATCGCGTGGGGGCGGGCATGTACGTGGCGCGGCTGGTGACGGCCGACGGCGTGAGGACGCAGCGCATGGTGGTGGTGCCGTAGGGAGCGGCGTGTCGGCCCTTCAGCGATCCATTTGCCGGCGCTGCCACACGGCCAGCGCCGGCATCGTCATCGCGAGGGTCGAGTAGACGAAGCCCGCCATGGCGCCGCCGCGACCGGGCACCAGGGCCGCCCACACCGCAGACAGCAGGCCGGTTCCCGCCATCACCACATACGACGCCACCTGGTGGCGCGTGCGCAACCGCTCGCGCGCATCGAGGCGCAATGCCGGCACGCGCAGCGCGTGCGCGTAGAGCAGCGCCATCAGCCCCGACTGCGCCGCGAAGCCCACGCCGTAGATGACGAACAGCCCATGCAGGTCGGACATCTTTTCCACCGTGAAGGTGGCCGGCAGGGCCCCGTGACTCATCCACGACGCCAGCGCCGAGAACACCATCTTCAGCGGGTACACGTAGACCAGCATCACGAAGATCATCGACAGGCTGAGCACGGTCGCGGTGCGGTCCTCCAGCCCGTAGCGGCGGCCCCAGCGGCGGTGGGCCGTCCAGAAGCCGGCGATGGCCGCGAAGCTGGCCGCGAAGGCGGGCACGTCGCGCAGGGCGGTGACCAGTTGCTCGTAGCTGGACGGCACGCCGCCCGGACGGATGACCAGGATAGTCACGGCGAAGGCGAAGGCCGCGTCGCAGTACGCGTCCAGGCGCGTGGCGGACACGCCGCGCTGCCGCACGTCGTCGCGCACGGGCAGGTCGGCCAGCATCTCGTCGGTCCAGGCTTTCACGGGTTCGGCACCTCCGGTTATCGGTGAGAATGGATCCTTTTTCGTGATCCGTCGAGGCGTTATCGCGCCCGGGCCGTGCGGCGACGGCGCGCCGGCCCCAAATCCACCATGCACGCGGCCCCGGGATGGTGATAAATTCCCCGGCGACCCGTCGGCTGCCCCCCAAGCGGCCGACCCGACCGCCGCCCCATCACCCCCGCGAGGTCATCGTGCGCACCACGTCCCGTTGGTGGCCGCTGCTGGTCGCCCTGCTGGCGACTGCCGCCGCCGCCGCTTCGCCGCCGCCGAAGAACGCCCCCGCGCCCGCCGCACCGGCGGCCGGCGCGCCCGGCGACAAGCCCGCCCCCACGCCCTTCACGCGCCTGGCCGACGCCGGCACGTCGAAGGACCACGACGGCGCCGACCTGGTCGTCGTCCTGGAGAAGGCCGTCAACCGCGTCAAGCCCAGCGGCGTCACGTACGTCGATGGCTACCGACTGACGAAGGTGCTGACGCCCGCGGGCTGCCGCGACAACGGCGTGCTGTACTGGCACTACGACCCGCAGAGCCAGGAGCTGGCCGTGCGCGAGGTCAACGTGATCCGCGGCGACAGGAAGCTGCCGGTCGACGTGGCCGATGTCCGCGACCTGCCCGCGCCGCAGTCGGCCATCTACTGGCGCGACCGCTGCAAGGTGCTGCAGCTGCCGCGGCTCGAGGTGGACGACGGCATCGAGGTCACCACCTTCAGCAAGGGCTTCACCTACGCGCTGCTGGCCGACGGCGCGGGCGCGGCGGCGGGCGGCGCGACCGGCGGCAACACGAACGCCGACGCCCCCGGCGACGAGAAGTACATCCCGCCCATGCCGGGCGAGTACTTCGACATCGTGCTCTTCGCCGACGACCTGCCCATCATCGAGAAGCGCTACGAACTGGTGCTGCCGAAGGACAAGCGACTGCACGCCGAGACGTACAACGGCGCGGTGTACTCGTCGCTCACCTACGGCGACGACACCACGACCTACGCCTGGTGGTGCAAGGATGTCGCGGCGCGCAAGCACGAGACGTCGCAGGCCGCGGCCAGCGACCTGGTCGCCAAGGTGGTCATGGCCACGGCCGAGAGCTGGGAGGCGAAGAGCCGCTGGTTCTTCGACGTGAACCGCGACCAGTTCCAGGTGACGCCCGCGATCCAGGCCAAGGTGGACGAGGTGCTCGCCGCCGCCGGCGCCACCGCCGGCACCGACCTGCGCAAGGCCGAGGTGCTGGTGCACTGGGCCGCGCAGAACATCCGCTACAGCGGCCAGACGATGGGCCAGGGCGAGGGCTTCACGCTGCACCCGGCGAACATGATCTTCGAGCAGCGCTCGGGCGTGTGCAAGGACATCGCCGGCATGCTCATCACGATGATGCGCGCGGCCGGGCTCGACAGCTACGCCGCGATGACGATGGCCGGCAGCCGCATCGACCAGGTGCCCGCCGACCAGTTCAACCACTGCGTCACGGCGCTGCGCCTGGACGACGGCACGTTCCGCATGTACGACCCGACGTGGGTGCCCTACAACAACGACACGTGGTCGAAGTCCGAGACCGAGCAGGACTACCTCATCGGCACGCCCGAGGGGCAGACGCTCAGCCGCATCGACTACTCGCCGCCCGCCGAGTCGCCGCTGGTGGCGCGGCACCAGGCCGTGCTGGCGGACGACGGCACGCTGGCCGGCACGCTGCGCCTGGACGGCGGCGGCGCCTCGGACAGCCGCCTGCGCCGCCTGGTCAACGGTTCGCGCCGCGCCGACCTGGCCGCCGCCTGCGCGCACATGCTGTCGGGGGCCGGGCAGCGCATCGAGGGCGTCACGGTCACGCACCGCGCCACCGACGACTTCACCGGCGACATGTGGATCTCCATCAGCTACCGCATCCCGCGCTTCGCCGCGCCGGTCGACGGCGTGTGGGAGTTCGCCAGCCCGCTCATGGCGTGGGTCACCGCCAGCGGCAACCTGTACCGCGCCGCCAGCCAGGAGTGGCCGAAGGAGCGCACGACCGACGTCTTCCTGTCGTACACGCAGCTGCTGGACGCGCAGGAGACCATCACGCTGCCGGCCGGCCTGAAGCTGCAGGACGCCCCCGCGCCCGGCAAGGTCGACGAGACGTACGCGTCGTTCGAGGGCTCGGCGGCGCAGAAGGGCCGCGTCGTGACCATCACCGAACGCTCCGAACTGCGACGGCGACAGGTGCCGCCCGCTGGCTACGACGGCTTCCGCAAGGCCATGACGGCCTCGCGCGACTGGTCGAAGCAGGCGTTCCGCTTCGTGAAGGAGGGCAAGTAATGACGACACGAATGAAGTCGCTCCGCCGCATCGCCGTCGTCGCGCTGGCCCTGCTCGCGCTGCCGCAGCTCGCCGCCGCGGCGAAGCCGATCCGCCAGCCGGTGCCCAAGCCGGTCGTCCATGCGGTGTTGATGGGCCGATCGGGCGACGTCGACCTGGACGAGCTGTGGACCGCCACGCAGCAGGGCGTCGACCTGGCGGCCCAGGACGCGCTCATGCTGCTCGAGGAGCAGTGCGTCAACGTGGTGGGCGACGGCTCGGTCGCCGTCACGACGCACCGCGTGGTCTGGGTCGGCACGAGCGCCGGCCTGCGCGCGCACGGCGACCTGCGCGTGCCCTGGAACGAGGCGACCTCGAAGCTCGAGGTGACGAAGTTGCGCACCTGGCGCGAGGGGCGCTGGTGGCCCGACGTGCAGCGCATCAGCGACACGGCCGTCGTGCACACGCTGCCCTACGCCGTGGACCACGCCGCCGACTACACGACGATGCGCGAGACGATGCTGCTGCACGACGGCGTCGAGCTGCCCTGCATCATGGAGACCGAGTACACCATCACCGAGCGCGGCCTGCCCGGCGCCGACGACGTGTTCGTGCTGGCGCAGCGCGACCGCGCGCAGCTGGTGCGCCTGGCGGTCGAGTCGCGCGCCGACCGGCCGTTCTCGCACGTCGAGCTGAACGGCGCGCCCGCCCCCGCGACGCGCGAGGAGAACGGGCGCCGCACGCTGACCTGGACGCTGCAGCCCGTGCCGGCGCTGCGCACGCCGGTCACGCCCGAGCCGTTGCTGCTCGAGCCGGCCGTGGCGTGGTCGACGTGGGCCGATCACGGCGCGCTGGGACAGGCGTGGATCGGCCCGTTCCGCGAGGCGGCCGTCGCGCCGCGCGCGGTGCGCGACTCGCTGCGCGCCGGCCTGCGCTCGGCCACCGACGACCAGTCGCGCCTGCAGGAGGGCGCGAAGTGGCTGGCCGACCGCATGCGGGTCGTGCACCAGGACGACCGCTTCTGGACGTTCCGGCCGCGCCCGGCCGAGCGCACCTGGGAGACGGGCTACGGTCACGTGCTGGACATCGCCGCGCTGTGGACCGCCCTGCTGCAGGACCAGGGCTGGCGCGTGACGCCCGTGCTGGCCGACACGCCGGGCGCGCCCGAGGCGCCTGACCTGCCCCACCTGGCCGGCCGCGGCAAGCTGCTGCTTCACGTCTGGGGGGCGACGGCGTGGGTGTGCGACCCGTCCGACTTCTCCGTGCACCCGGCCAGCATGCTGGACGGCCGGCCCCTGCTGTGGCTGGGCGTCGAGCCCAAGGCCGAGGTGCGCAAGGCCGCGGCGAACGACCTGGTCGTCGAATTGAACCTGGCCGCGGGCGACACGGCGTGGACGGGCAGCGGCTCGGCCCGCGGCCGCGGCCGGTTGGCGTTCACCGAGGCGGCGACGGCCACCACCAAGGGGCTGGCCACCCAGGCCGGCGCGCTCGGCGGCTCGCTGGTCGCCGGGGCCAAGGCGACCGCCGCCACCGCCACCGCGATGGGCGCCGACCTGTCGGCCGTGCGCTTCGACCTGTCCGCGCCCCTGGGCAAGGCCGACGCCGACGGGCGGCGCAAGCTGGTCATCGGCCGGCCCAAGGGCGGCCTGCTGGACCGCCTGCCCGGCGACTGCCGCCTGGACGACGATGCCCGCGCCACCCCCGTGGCCGGCCTGGACGGCTGGGAGCAGTCGGTGACCGTCCGCCTGCAGCCCCCGCGGGGCGCCGTGGTCGTGCGCCCGGCCGACCGCGCCGTGGCCAACGCCGCGGGCTCGTTCCTGCTGGCGACCAGCGAGCAGGACGGCTGGATCACCTTCCGGCGCGAGCTGAAGCTGGCCCCCGGCTGCGGCGAGACGGCCAACTGGCCCCTGCTTCGGGCCCTGCTGCTGGAGGAGGCCGACGCCGCCAATGCGACCCTGGCCTGGCGTCCGCGGAAGTAGACAGGCGCGGCGCCGCCGGCCGAACGGATACGCCCATCCAACAGGAGGAAACCGGTCCCCGAACGGGGGCCGGTTTTCTTGCCGCTGGTCAACCCGCTGGTCTGCGTTAGATTTGACTGGTCGATCCCCCCAACCGGTTCCTTACGGAGTGGTCCATGAAGAGAATCATCATCGCGGTCCTGGTGCTGGTCATGGCCGGCGGCGGTTACGGCGCCTGGCGCGTGCGCGAGAAAAAGGCGGCCAACGCCACCACGTACCGCCTGGTCGAGATCACGAAGGGCGACCTCCTGTCGGTCGTCGCCGCGACGGGGAACCTGCAGCCGGTGCAGACCGTGCAGGTGGGCACGCAGGTCAGCGGCATCGTCGATGCCGTGCTGGTCGACTTCAACGACCACGTGAAGGCGGGCCAGGTCATCGCGCGCGTCGACAAGACGCTGCTGAACGCGGCCGTGTCGTCGTCGCGCGCCCAGCTCGAGCGCGCCGAGGCCGAGCAGCGCCACGCCGCCGCCGAGTACGCGCGCCTGAGCGACCTGCACGAGCAGAAGATGATCTCCGACAGCGAGTTCAACACCGCGCAGTACAACGTCGACGTCTCGAAGGCCAGCGTGAAGTCGGCCAAGGTCGACCTCGAGCGCGCCGAGCGGAACCTGGGCTACGCGACGATCACGGCGCCCATCGACGGCATCGTCGTGCAGCGCAGCATCGACCCCGGCCAGACCGTGCAGGCGTCGTTCTCGGCGCCGCAGCTGTTCCAGATCGCGGGCGACCTGGCCGCCATGCAGATCCTGGTCTCGGTCGACGAGAGCGACATTGGCCAGATCAAGGTGGGCCAGCCCGTGAAGTTCACGGTGCAGGCCTATCCCGACGACTCCTTCGCCGGCACCGTGCGCCAGGTGCGCCTGCAGTCGGTGACGCAGGAGAACGTCGTCAACTACATCGCCGTCGTCGACGTGCCCAACGCCGACCAGCGGCTGCTGCCGGGCATGACGGCCTCGGTCGAGTTCATCGTCGACGAGGTGAAGGACGTCTTCCAGGTGCCGAACGCGGCGCTGCGCTACCGTCCCGATGCGGCCCTGATGACCGCGGTGATGGACCGCAAGAAGGCCGAGTGGCAGGCCAAGGGCGGTCCCGGCGGACAGGGCGGCCAGGGCGGCGCCAAGCCCGACAGCGCGCGCAGCCGGCAGGGCGGTGGCGAGAACCACGGCGGCGGGATGCCCGGTGGCGGCATGCCCGGCGGCATGGGCGGCGGCATGGGTGGCGGCGGCATGGGCGGCGGCAACGCCCAGCGCAGCATGCTCTGGTTCACCGGCCCCGACGGCAAGCTCGACGTCATGTTCGTGCGCCCGGGCATCACCGATGGCACGAACACCGAGATCCGCGGCCGCAACCTCGAGGCCGGCATGAAGGTCATCGCGGGCGTCGTCAGCGCGGCCACGCCGGCCGCCTCGGCGACCGCATCGCCGTTCCAGCAGCAGCGCACCCAGTCCGGTCCCCCGCGACCGGGCGGGTTCTAGGGGAACGCCGTGGCCGCAGACGTCATCCGCATCCGGGGCCTGGCCAAGACCTACGTGATGGGCACGAACGAGGTCCATGCGCTGGACGGCATCGACCTGACCATCACGCAGGGCGAGATGGTCGCCGTGATGGGCGCCTCGGGCTCGGGCAAGTCGACGATGATGAACATGCTGGGCTGCCTCGACAAACCGACCTCCGGCTCCTACGAGCTGGACGGCGAGCGCGTCGAGGTCATGGACCGCAACCAGCTGGCCGACCTGCGCAACCGGCGCATCGGGTTCGTCTTCCAGGGGTTCAACCTGCTGGCCCGCACCAGCGCCCTGGAAAACGTCGAGCTGCCGATGATGTACGAGCGCTCGCGCAAGAAGGACGTGCGCGACGCCGCCATGAAGGCGCTGGCGCGCGTCGGCCTGGCCGAGCGCACGCACCACCTGCCGAACGAGCTGTCGGGCGGCCAGCAGCAGCGCGTGGCCATCGCCCGCGCGCTGGTGACCGAGCCGGCCCTGCTGCTGGCCGACGAGCCCACGGGCAACCTGGACTCGCGCACCAGCGTCGAGGTGCTGGCGCTGTTCCAGGAGCTGAACGACAACGGCCTGACTGTCGTGATGGTCACGCACGAGGACAACATCGCCCACTACGCCAAGCGCATCGTCGAGCTGCGCGACGGCCGCATCGTGCGCGACGAACCGGTCTCGCCGCGGGGCAACGCCGCCGCCGACCTGGCCGCCATCGACGCGCGGCGGAAGGGGAACGCATGAAACCCCAGATGCTGGTCCGCATCGCGCTCCGCAGCATCCGCCGCACCAAGATGCGCAGCACGCTCACGGCGCTGGGCATCATCATCGGCGTGGGCGCGGTCATCGTCATGGTCGCCATCGGCCACGGCGCCAAGTCGCGCATCGAGCAGAGCATCAAGAACCTGGGCACCAACATGGTGGTGATCACGCCGGGCGCGGCCAACACCGGCAACGTTTCCCAGGGCGCCGGCAGCTTCAACCGCCTGAAGATCGAGGACGCCGAGAAGCTGAAGCGCGAGTCGGTGCTGCTGGCCGACGTCTCGCCGGTCATCATGGCCTTCGGGCGCATCCGCGGCAACAACGGCACCAACTGGCGCTGCCCGGTGTACGGCGTGGACCCGGCCTACCAGAACATCCGCGACTGGCAGGTGGGCCAGGGCCAGTTCTTCGACGCCCGCGACCTGCGCGCGCGCCGCAAGGTGTGCGTGCTGGGCGCCACGGTGGCGCTGCAGATCTTCGGCGACGGCGAGGGCGCCGCGCTGGGCCAGGAAGTCATCCTGCGCGACGTGCCGTTCACGGTCATCGGCGTGCTGGCGCCCAAGGGCCAGACCGCCAGCGGCACCGACCAGGACGACGTCATCATCGCCCCCTACACCACGGTGCAGGAGCGGCTGGCGGGCCACCAGTTCATCGCGCAGATCCTGGGCTCGGCCGCCAGCCCCAGCGACGTGGAAGCCGCCATGACCGAGGCGAAGGCCATCATGCGCGAGAGCCACAAGCTGGGCGACTGGGAGGACAGCGACTTCCAGGTCAAGAACCAGGCCGACCTGGCCAACGCCGCCACCGGCGCCACCGACGTCATGACGATCCTGCTGGCCTGCATCGCCGGCATCTCGCTGCTGGTCGGCGGCATCGGCATCATGAACATCATGCTGGTGTCGGTGACCGAGCGCACGCGCGAGATCGGCATCCGCATGGCCATCGGCGCGCGCCCGGCCGACGTGCTGCTGCAGTTCCTGGTCGAGGCCATCGTGCTCTCGCTGCTTGGCGGCCTGCTCGGCGTGGCGCTGGGCTACGGCGGCAGCTGGCTGGTGGGGCGCCTGACCGGCTGGCCCACCATGATCGACGGCATGACCGTCGGCGTGGCGCTGGGTTTCTCGGCGGCGGTCGGCGTGTTCTTCGGGTTCTGGCCCGCGCGCAAGGCGGCGGCGCTCAACCCGATCGACGCGCTCAGGTACGAATAGCGCCGGCAGCGCCCGCACGATATGCGAACGGCCGCTCCCTTGGCGGGGGCGGCCGTTCTTCTGCGAGGCAGTGGCTGCGTCGACCCGGGCAGCGCATGAAACCTTGGACACCATGACGGTACGGAGGATGGTGCCGGATTCCAAGCGTCACGCCGTTGACGCCCGCGTCGGCGCCCCCTAGCATCCCCGCATGAACAAGCGCGCCCACCAACTGCCGCCCACGGTCCTGGCCCTGTCCGCGGTGCTGCTCTGGAGCAGCTTCGCGGCCCTCAGCGTGCGCCTGCGCGGGGTGCCGCCGCTGCTGCTGGCCGGCACGGCGCTGCTCATCGGCTCGTGCGTGAGCCTGCACCGCGTACGCGAGTGGCGCGCGCCGTGGCGGGTGGTCGCGCTGGGCGCGGGCGGCCTGTTCACGTACCACCTGGCGCTGTTCCTGGCGCTGCGCCTGGCGCCGGCGGTCGAGGCGAACCTGCTCAACTACCTGTGGCCGCTGCTCATCGTCGTGCTGACGCCGGCGTTCTTCCGCGACCGGGCGCTGACCCGGCGCCATGCCGCGGCCGCGCTGCTGGGATTCGCCGGGGCGGCGCTGCTGGTGACGGGCGGGCGCGCGGCCTTCGATGCGACGCACCTGCCCGGCTACCTGCTGGCCGTCGCCGCCGCGCTCACATGGGCGCTGTACTCGCTGGCCAGCAGCCGGTTGGGCGCGGTCAGCACTTCATTGGTCGGGCTCTCGTGTGCGCTGGCCGGGGCGCTGGCGCTGGGGGCCCACTTCGTGTTCGAGCCCGCCTGGACCTTCGCCGCGCGCGACCTGCCGTGGCTGGCGCTGCTCGGCCTCGGGCCGATGGGCCTGGCGTTCTTCGCCTGGGATGCCGCGCTGAAGCGGGGCGACCCGCGCGCCATCGGGTCGCTGTCGTACCTGACGCCGCTGCTGTCGACCGCGCTGCTGGCGGCCACGGGCGGCGGGCGGCCCGGTGCGGCGGCGCTGGGCGCCATGGGACTCATCGTCGGCGGGGCCGTGCTGGGAAGCTGGCCCGGGCGGCGCGCCCCGGGCTCCCGGCAGTCGCTCAATCCTCCGCGTTAAGGGCCTGCCACTCGTCGTTGCGGGCCGTCGAGGCGTCGAAGAGGTCCTGCCGCGCCTCGTCGAAGTAGACGAACAACGCCAGGTTCCCGTTGTCGTCGAAAGCCACGGAGACCGCGCGCCCTTCCCCAAGGGGGGCGCCGAGGATCCCGCTCTCCGGGTCCTCGACGAAGTGGGCCCCGTGCAGCTGCTTCAGGCGCTCGATGGCCGCAGTCTGGCTTTCATCGGGCAGTTCCACGTCGAAATACACGATCCACCCGGCCAGAGTCTCGGTCGCCGGGTCGATGACCAGGTCCACGTCAAAGGCGTCGCTGGTCGGGTCGATGGCGAACTTCCGCAACTCGGCCCGGTTGAAAATCATCAGGTAGCCCTTGTCCTCGAGGGTCTTCCTGGCTTCCGCGAAGCTCTCGCCGTAACGCAGGCCGCAGTAGCCGTCCTGGCAGAACGCCGAGACGGGCAGAAGCACCACGAACAGGACCAGCAGCAGTTTCTTCATCGATGCGCTCCCCGGGGTTTGGGAAGCGTTGATCATACTTCATCAAATGGATGCTGTCATCGTCGCCGTGGCGACAGGCGCCGGACTTGCGCCGGCGCAAGTGGATCGCGTCAAATCAAGTGGATCGCGTCAAACCAAGTGGATCGCGTCAGCCCTTCCGCTCCTCCAACTCCTCCCAGCGCGCATACACGCCGCCCAGCTCCGCCTCCAACTCGGCCAGCCGCGCCTGCAGCCCTGGCACCTCACCGCCCGCGTCGCGGTACAGCGCGGGGTCGGCCAGGCGCGCGTGCAACGCCGCCTGCTCGGTCTCCAGCGCCTCGATGCGCGCCGGCAGCGCCTGCAGTTCCTGGTTCTCCTTCCAGGTCAGCTTGCGCGGCTTGTCTTCGCCGCCCACGGGCGCGTCGGCGCGCGCCGGCCCCGCCGCCGCCTTGCGCTCCCGCTTCAGCGCCTCCGCCTCCGCCTGCCTCGCCAGCCGCGACACGCGCGCCCAGTCGGCGTACCCGCCCACCGTCTCGGAGACGCGGCCGTCGCCCTCCAGCGCCAGCGTGCTGGTCGTCACGTTGTCCAGGAACTCGCGGTCGTGGCTGACCACCAGCAGCGTGCCGGTGAACTCCAGCACCAGTTCCTCCAGCAGGTCCAGCGTCTCGAGGTCCAGGTCGTTGGTGGGCTCGTCCAGCACCAGCACGTTCGCCGGCTGCGTGAAGAGCTTCGCCAGCAGCAGGCGGTTGCGCTCGCCGCCCGACAGCCGGGTTAGCGGGCTGCGCGCGCGGTCGGGCGTGAACAGGAAGTTGGACAGGTAGGTGATGACGTGCAGGCTGCGCCCGCCGAACGGGATCACGTCGCCGATCGGGCAGACGTTCTCCTGCACGGTCTTCGTCTCGTCCAGCTGCGCGCGCTGCTGGTCCAGGTAGGCGACCTGCAGGTTGGTGCCGTGGCGCAGCGTCCCCGACGCCGGGTCCAGCCGCCCCAGCAGCAGCTTCAGCAGCGTCGTCTTGCCGGCGCCGTTGGGGCCCAGGATGCCGATGCGGTCGCCGCGCATCACCATCGTCGAGAAGTCGTCGATGATGACGCGGTCGCCCCACGCGAACGACAGGTGCTCGGCCTTCAGGACCAGCTTGCCGCTGCGCTCGGCGTCCTGCAGCTGCAGCACCGCGTCGCCCGCCTGCTCGCGGCGCGCGCGCCGCTCCTCGCGCATCGCCTTCAGCGCGCGCACGCGGCCCTCGTTGCGGGTGCGGCGCTCGCGCACGCCCTGGCGGATCCACACCTCTTCCTCGGCCAGCTTGCGGTCGAACTCGGCCCACTGCTGGCGCTCGGCACGGATCGCGTCCTCGCGGCGGCGCAGGAAGGTCTCGTAGTCGCAGGTCCAGTCGCGCAGGCGGCCGCGGTCGATCTCGAGGATGCGCCCGGCCAGGCCGCGCAGGAACGCGCGGTCGTGCGTGACGAAGAAGAGCGTGCCCTCGAAGCGCCGCAGTTGGTCCTCCAGCCAGGCGATGGCGTCGATGTCCAGGTGGTTGGTGGGCTCGTCCAGCAGCAGCATCTCGGGCTCGCCGACCAGGGCCCGCGCCAGCAGCACGCGGCGCTGGTTGCCCATCGA
>CAINDZ010000355.1 GCA_903847545.1 uncultured bacterium
CGGCCGAGTCGCGGATGCGGTCCATGGCCGTGCCCAGCCGGGCCATCGATTCCTGGCCCTGGCTGGCCGCGCCCGCCGCGTCGCTGCTGCGCTCGGTGACGACCTGCGCCTGCTCGGCCGTGACGGCGGTCGAGGCGTTCAACTCTCCGAGCTTGCCGTTGATCGACTGCAGGTCACCTGCCTGGTCGACGGCGCCCTGCGCCATCTGCGAGCTCGAGTCGGCCACGTGCCGGCTGGCCTGGTCCACCTGGTGCGAGTTGGCGTGCAACTCGCCGATCACGTGGCGGATCGGGCGCACGACCGAGCGCGTCACCAGCCACGAGAAGGCGAAGCTGCCGGCCACCAGCAGCAGGGTGGTCACTCCCAGCTGGCGCCACAGGCTCGCGCGCAGCAGGGCGTCCATCTCGTCCAGCGACTGGATGACCTCGAACGCCCCGTGCACCTCGCCGACCTTCCAGTTCTCCATGCGCCCGCCGGTCGGGTCCAGGCCGTTCGCGTTGCCCCACAGCGCCAGGCTGGTCGACGGCTCGCCGTGGCACAGCAGGCATTCCTGGGTGAGGCGGATGGGGCGGAAGAAGCGGACGGTGTTCGCCTTGCGGTCGAAGACCGTCTCCTCGGCGGCGTGGCCGGCCTGCAGGCGCCTGAGCACCTCGGCCTCGATCGGGTCGGGCTGGTTGTCGGGATTGCGGGGCTCGAACTTGGGGACCCGGAAGGTGTAGTGGCCTTCCTTCGACTTGTTCATCGTCGTGCGCCACGCCGTGACGACGGGCACCGCGTCCACGACACGATCGATGTCGCCCTGGTCGGCCCACGCCCGCAGTTGCTGTTGCGTGAACAGGCCGGTCTCCCACTTGTGGCCCATCTCCTCGCGCGCCGACTCGGCGGCCAGCACCACGCTGCGGGCCTTTTCTTCGTACAGGGAGAGCGCTTGCCGGCGCGCGTCGCGGTAGGAGACGACATTGAGCACGCCCGCGAGGGCGACAAAGCCGGCGATCCCGGCCAGCACGATCTTCGTCCGCAGCCCCAGCGCCATGTCGGCCTCCCCCTGGTCGACGCATGGAATCAATGGCGATCTGCTGGGGTTTCGTCCATGTGCGGGTGGTCTTTATCAAAAAGATCGACGTTATCCTGATTCAGTCTGCGGGGTGCCCCGTGCCTGACCCTGCGGGCTGCCGGCGGCCCAGGTAGAGCGCCAGCCAGGTCCACAGCGCCGCCGTGGGCACGCCGATGGCCGCCAGGGGGCCCAGGCCCAGGCCGGCCACGCCCAGGGCCTCGACGGTGCCGGCGCCGAGGGCGTCGCCGCCGCGGTAGACGAAGGTGTCGATGAAGCTCTTGGCCTTGTAGCGGACGTCGTTGCCCACCGTCGTGAACAGGGTCTCGCGCGCCGGGCGGGCCAGCGCGTAGTTCGCCGCGCGGCGCAGCACCTGGAACAGCGACAACACCAGCAGCTGCGGCCGCAGGGCGAGCGCCGCGAACCCGACCGCGGTGCCGACCGGCAGCAGCGCCAGGACGCGGCCCGTGCCCAGCTTCTTCAGCAGCCGCCCGGTCAGCAGGATCTCGCACAGGATCGTCAGCACGTTCGTCCACAGGTCGATGCGCGCGAACAGGGCCGCCTTGCCTTCGCGCGTCAGCGCCTGGGCGTCGACGATGTGGGCCTGCTCGAAGTAGAGGAACGTCGACGTCAGGCTGTACAGGAAGAGGTAGCCAGCGACGGCCAGCAGGTAGGGCGAGGTGAACGTCAGCGTGACCCCGCCCAGGATGCCGTCGCCGCGCCTGCCGACGGCGGGCGCCGGTTCCCGCGCCGGCGCGGGGTCGTCGCCTGCCACGGGGTCTTCCGCGTCGAAGCGCCGCACCAGCCGGCCGATCAGCTGCACGGCGCCCTCCAGCAACACCGCCGCGATGACCATCAGCCACGCGCGCCCGATGCGCTCGACCAGCGCCGCGGTCAGCGCGCTGCCAAGGATCGCCCCGGCGGTGCCGCCGATCGCCACCAGCCCGAACAGGCGGCGGCTGCGCGCGTAGCCCAGCCCCTCGGCCATGAACGACCAGAAGAGCGACACGGCCAGCATGTTGAAC
>CAINDZ010000356.1 GCA_903847545.1 uncultured bacterium
CTCGGCCACGACCAGCACCAGCACCGCGTCGGGACCGGGCAGGTCCAGCGCGGCCTTCAGGCGGCTGGCCAGCATCTGGCGCGGGCTGACCTCGCCGCCGGGAAAGGCCAGGGGACGGGAGTCGGTCAGGCCCAGCTCGTGAAGCATCCGGAACTGCGCGCAGTGGCCCTTGTAGCGGATCGTCTTGTAGTCCAGCTCGGGGACGCGGCCGGCCAGCGTCTGCGGCAGCGTCGAGGTGCCGCCGCTCGTCTGGAAGGCCTCGAGCTCGCCGAACGGCTCGGGGAAGGTCAATGTCTCCAGCTCGCTCAGCGACGGCACGGTGTCCAGGCTGCCGCCGCGGATGACCACCGCCGGCTCGATGTACTCGTTGATGAGCCCCTCGACCGAGAACACGATCTTGTAGTTCATCGGCGGCTGCGGCTGCAGGGGCAGGCCGCCGACGCGCAGGCGCAGCGAAGCCACCTTCGCCAGGCGCGTCGTCAGCCAGTAGCCCAGGATACCGGCCAGGCCGGGGGCCAGGCCGCAGTCCGGCACGATGGCCACGCCGTTGCGCCTTGCCGCGCCGTCGAGCGCGAATTCCTTCGCCACGACGTCGTTGTTGCCGCCGAGGTCCAGGAAGTGCGCCTGCTGCTCGACCGCCTGGGCCGCCAGCGGGGCGTTGTACCAGTAGTTGACGGCGCTGACCACCACGTCGGCGTCCCGCATGAGGGGCGCCAGGAAGGCCTGGTCCTGGACGTAGCCGGGGCAGCAGCGCAGCCGCGGGTCGCCGAAGCGGGCGGCCAGGCGCTCGAGGCTGTCGGCGTCCGAGTCGACCGCGCACAGGGCGGTGGTGTCGGGGGCGTGCCGCAGCAGGTCGTGGGCGATGGCCGTGCCCTGCAGGCCGGCCCCGAGCAGCAGGTACTTCATCGTGGCCTCCGGGGGCGCATGGCGGGTGGCGGAAGGGTTCCGGTGGGCCCCAAGATAAGGCCGGGCGGCCCGCCGGTCATCCCAGATCCGGGGGTGCGGGCGCCGTCGGCGGACCCTGCGGCGCGGTTGACCGTCCGCGGGGGCGGGGCTACTATCGGACGGGGCCCCAAGCCCAAGGCTCGAGGCCCCGGTCCCCATCCGTGCCATCACCGCCAAGGAGCGCGCCCATGGACGCCAAGGTGCTGCAGAAAAACCTGCTCGAACTGATCCGCCGCACGTCGGCCGAGTTGCCGAGCGATGTCGTGCGCGCGATCGAGGCGGGCGCCCGCAAGGAAGCCGCGGGCTCGAACGCGAAGTACGCGTTCGACGTGATCCGCGAGAACATCGGGATGGCCAAGGTCAAGTCCCAGCCGCTGTGCCAGGACACCGGGACCATCATCGTCTACGCCGAGCTGCCGTCGTGGTGCGACGAGAAGACGTTCCGCAAGGCGTACGAGAAGGCGACGGCCGAGGCCACCAAGGTGGGCTACCTGCGCCAGAACTCGGTGGACGCGATCACCGGCGCCAACTCGGGCGACAACCTCGGCCCCGGCTCGCCGTCGTTCCACTTCCACCAGGCCTCGGGCAAGGCGCTGACCGTGCGCATGATGCTCAAGGGCGGCGGCTGCGAGAACGTCAGCACGCAGTACAGCCTGCCCGACGCGCGCCTGGGCGCGGGCCGCGACCTCGAGGGCGTGCGGCGCTGCATCCTGGACAGCGCGCTGCAGGCGCAGGGCAAGGGCTGCGGGCCCGGCATCCTGGGCGTGTGCGTGGGCGGCGACCGCGGCACCGGCTACATCGCGGCCAAGGAGACGTTGTTCCGCGAGATGGACGACGTGAACGAGGACCCACGCCTGGCCAAGCTGGAAAAAAGGATCCTGAAGGAAGCCAACAGCCTCGGCGTCGGGCCGATGGGCTTCGGCGGCGCCACGACGCTGATGGGCGTGAAGATCACGCACCGCAACCGCGTGCCCGCCTCGTTCTTCGTCTCCGTCGCGTACATGTGCTGGGCCTTCCGGCGCAACGGGTTCGTGCTTTCGGAGGGCGGGCGCATCACGCGCTGGCTCTACCCGTCCTAGGAGGCTGCTGTCATGCTGCTGGAAGCCCCGTTCACCGAAGAGAAGATCCGGGCGCTGCATGTCGGCGACCTGGTCGAGATCACGGGCGTCATCTTCACGGGACGCGACGCGGTCCACAAGTATCTGCACGACGGCGGCAAGCCGCCCGTCGACCTGAAGGACAGCATCATCTACCACTGCGGCCCGGTCGTGGTGAAGGAGAACGGCAAGTGGGTCGTCAAGGCCGCCGGCCCGACGACCAGCGCCCGCGAGGAGCCGTACCAGGGCCCGCTCATGGAGCAGTACGGCATCCGCGCCGTCATCGGCAAGGGGGGCATGGGCCCCAAGACGCTGCAGTACTGCCAGAAGGTCGGCGGCGTCTACCTGCACGCGATCGGGGGCGCCGCGCAGGTGCTGGCCGAGCGCGTGGTGGCGGTCAAGGGCGTCCACCTGGCCGAGAAGTTCGGCTCGCCCGAGGCGATCTGGGAGTTCCAGGTCGACCGGTTCCCGGCCGTGGTGACGATGGATTCGCACGGCCAGTCGCTGCACGCGCAGGTGCTGGCGGAGTCCACCGAGAAGTTCAAGAGCCTGCTCGGCTGAGGCGGACCCTCGCCGGGCAGACGGGAGAAGCAAGTTGCAGCTGGAACCCAACGCCGTGGAACCCACGAACCGCGCCGCCGTCCTCTCGGTCGGCGGCGTTCTCAACATCCTGTATCGCAGGCGCCTGCTGATCATCGGGGCCACGGTCCTGGGACTGGCCGCGGGCATCGCCTACGGGGTCATCGTCAAGCCGCTCTACCGGGCCACGGCCCAGGTGCGGCCGGGCATCGTGGCCTTCAACGCCGAGGGCGGGCCCATCCGCGAGACCGCGCTCGAGGACCTCGTCGGCTGGTTCGACAAGAAGTTGTACTGGCGCGACCTGCAGCAGCAGGACAGCTATCGCGCGATGAAGGCGGCGCCCATCGTCGTCGCCGAGTTCGTGCCCACGCTGAACTTCGTGGCGGGCGGCGATGTCGTGACGCTGACCAACCTGGCGCGCAGCCCGGACCTGGCGCGGGACACGCTGGTGCGGAGCATCGAGTCGTACAACATCCAGGCCTCGCTGGACTCGCTGGGCAGCAGCCTGTACCTGACGCGCCGCGGCGCGCGCCTGCGGATGGAGCGCCTGACGCAGGACATGGCCAAGCTCGACGCCGAGAAGGAGCGCACGCAGCTCAAGATCGACGAACAGAAGCGCGAGCTGGACATGGTCGGCCTGCAGCGGCAGAGCCTGGAACTGGAGTTGCAGCGACTGCGCGAGGAGAACGCCTGGCGCGGGCGCGCCGTGACCGAGCTGCGCACGGAGGCGACCGTGGGACGCGAGCGCGTGAAGGAGGCGGACAAGCTCCTGGCCCGGACGCTCGAGACCGAGCAGCAGACGGGCGGCGGCGTCGCCGCGGGCGAGGGCACCGGCGCGGTGAGCGAGGTGCTGCTGCAGACGGCCAGCCGCGAGCAGGCCGGGCGCGCCGGCGAGCTGCTGGGCACCGTCAACAGCATGTCGCTGGGCGTCATCAACGCGACGGTGCGCGCCGACAGCCTGTCGGCCGTGATCACCGCGAACGAGCTCGAGATGCGGCGCCTGCGCCTGGTCCTCGAGATCGAGCTTGCGAAGAAGGTCGCGGACATCGAGCAGAAGATCCACGACCTGCAGATCGTCATCGACCGCGACCTGCCGCGCGAGCGCGCGATTCTTCAGGCCGACCACGACGGCGAGCGAACCAAGCTCGAGGTCGCCGCGCCCCTGCAGCGCGTCGGCCAGGTGACGGCGACCGAGAAGCCGGTCCGGCCGCGGCGCGCGCGCGCGGCGGCGATCCTGACCTTCCTGGGCCTGTGCGGCGGCACCGCGCTGGCACTGGCCTGGGAGTACTTCGAGAACAACCGCGCGGTCATCACCGCCGCGCGCTGACCCCGTGACGCCGGCGGCCCGGCCCGTGCCGGGCCTGCCGGATTGCGCGGCGGCCCCGGTTGTGGCACATTGCGACGGATGTCCCGGTCCCCAGGCGTGGGACCCACCCCGACCCGAAAGGAAGACCATGTCCAGAGCGAAGATGGCGGCGGCGTTGCTGACCGCGGTCCTGGTGGCCGCCGTGGCCGGCTGCTTCGGCCCCAAGGTCAAGACGATCGAACCCGGCCTCACGTACGTGGACAAGGTCGCCGGCAAGGGCGCCGTCGTGGCGAAGGGCGACTTCGTCGTCGTCCACACCACCGGCTGGCTGTGGGAGAACAACGCCAAGGGCAAGCAGCTGTCCTCGGCGACGGGTGACACCATCACGCTGCGCATCGGCAGCAACGCGGCCATCCCCGGCCTGGAGAAGGGCGTCGCGGGCATGAAGCTCGGCGGCACGCGCGAGGTGACCGTCGGTCCGGCGCACGCGTTCGGGGCCGAGGGCCGTCCGCCGCTGGTGCCCGGCAACGCCACGATCCTCTTCGAGGTGACCGCGATCGAGGTCATCAAGTACGAGGTGCAGGTGCAGCAGGAGGGCACGGGCGCGATGGCCGCCCCCGGCGACCAGGTCGCCGTGCACTACACCGGCTACCTGTGGCAGAACGGCGCCCTCGGCAAGAAGTTCGACTCGTCGCTCGATCGCGGCGAGCCCATCCGCTTCAAGCTGGGCCAGGGCATGGTCATTCCCGGCTGGGAGGCCGCCTTCGACGGCATGAAGGTCGGGACCAAGGCCCGCCTGATCATCCCGCCGCGGCTGGCCTACGGCCCGCAGGGCACGCCCGACGGCACGATTCCGCCGAACACCGACCTGGCGTTCGACATCGAGCTGGTCGGGATCACCGGCAAGTAGCCTGCCCGGCGCGCGCCGGCCAGGGGCCTCACGAGGCGCCCCCGTTCGCGGGGGCGCCTTTCGTTTCCCGGTTGCGCCGCCTTGGGGCGGGGGCAACATTTGGCCGAGACGCCGGGCGCTCGCAGCCCGGCGCGCAGGCCGCCGCCGGGCGCGTCGGCCACGCCATGCCAACGGGTGCGCATCGGTCCGCCCGGGACCGCGGGCGCGCCGCCCCAGGAAGGGTACAGCATGTCCGGCCCGACGCTGTCCGCCCACTTCGCCGCGCGCAATCCCTCGGTCATCCGCATGGCCCAGATCGAGTTCGCCGCCCGCACCGACGGCACGCAGGCGCTCAATGCGGCCATCGGCAACGTGTCGCTGCCGATGCACCCGGCCATGCAGGCGCGCCTGCGCACGCTGGGCGACGCGGGGACGCCGTTCGCGAAGGGCGTGGTCGGCTACACGGCCACCGTCGGGCTGGCCGAGACGAACGCCGCCTTCCTGAACGTGATCGCCGCCAGCGGCTTCGAGACCGCGGGACTGCACAGCCAGGTCACCGACGGCGGCAGCCAGGCGATGGAACTGGTCATCGTCGGCTGCTGCGGGCCGGCCGGCTCGGACGAGCGGCCGCTGCTGCTGATCGACGCGGCCTACACCAATTACAAGGCGTTCGCCGAGCGTCTCGGTCGGCGCACGATCTCGATCACCCGTGCGATGGGCGACGACGGCTGCTTCAGCCTGCCGCCGATGGACGACATCGCGCGCGTGATGGCGACGGAGAAGCCCGGCGCGGTCATCGTCATCCCCTACGACAATCCCACCGGCCACCTGTACGACCATGCGTCGCTGGTGGGCCTGGCCCGCCTGTGCGCCGAGCACGACGCGTGGTTCGTGTCGGACGAGGCCTACCGCGAGCTGTTCTACCGGGAGGGCGCGCCGGTCAGCGTGTGGGGGATCGGCGAGGACGAGGCGCCCGGCATCACCGGCCGGCGCATCGGCATCGACACCACGTCGAAGGTCTGGAACGCCTGCGGCCTGCGCATCGGCGCCCTGGTGACCGACAGCGCCGAGTTCCACCAGCGCGCCGTGGCCGAGAACACGGCCGGGCTGTGCTCGAACGCGATCGGCCAGCACATCTTCGGGGCCATGGCCCACGTCTCGCACGCCGAGCTGCGGCAGTGGTTCGCCGCGCAGCGCGCCTACTACGGCGCGATGCTGCAGGACTTCACGGCGCGCACGCGTGAGCTGGTTCCCGGGGCGATCGTCTCGAGCCCCGATGCCAGCATCTACTCCGTGGTGGACCTCAGGAACGTGGTGCCCGCGACGTTCGACGGCGTGGAGTTCGTGCGCTGGTGCGCGCGCGAGGGGCGCTGCGACGTGGACGGCCGCGCGCTGACGCTGCTGACCGCGCCGATGGCCGGCTTCTACAGCGTGCCGGCGGGCAGCCCCAACCCGGGGCGCACGCAGCTGCGGCTGGCCTACGTGCTGACGCCCGACCAGATGAAGCTGGCGCCGGGCCTGCTGGCGGAGCTGCTGAAGGGCTACCTGGCGCGGAAGTGAGGCCGGGCGCGGTGCGGCCGCGTCGCCTTCAGTTCGATCCCGCCCGCCGGGCCGCCTCCCCGAACGCGGCCGCGGCCTCGTCGGCCAGCGGGTCCCGCAGCAGCGCCTCGGCCACCTCGGGTCCGAACGTGAACGTGTCCAGGCCGCGCTGCGCCAGCGAGGCGACGACCTCGGCGCCCCGCAGGCTGGCCACCAGCAGCCGCGTCGCCGCTCCCGTCCCCTTCAGGATCTCGTGCATCGCCGCGACGGTCGCCTGGCCGCCGCGCCCGGCGTCGTCCAGCCGGCCCAGGTAGGGCGCCGCGTAGGCGGCGCCCAGCGCGGCCGCGGCCAGCAGCTGGCCCGGGTTGTAGACAGCCGTCAGCGTGATCGCGCAGCCGGCCGCCTTCAGGCGCGCGGCCGCGCGGAAGCCCTCGGGCGTCGCCGGCACCTTCACCAGCACCGCCTTGGCGCCGGGGGCGGTGGCGGCCAGCGCCTCGCCCGTGCGCACCAGCGCGTCCTCGCCGTCGCCCCAGGCCTGCAGGTGGATCTCGTGCGCGCCCAGCATCGCCGCGCGGCGGGCCAGGGCGCCCAGCGTCTCGACGTCGCAGCGCACGCCGGCCCGCTCCAGCAGCAGCGGGTTCGTCGTCACGCCGTGGAAGATGCCGGTCGGCAGCAGCCGTTCCCATGCCGCAGTGTCGGCGCTGTCCAGGAACAGGCGGGGGCCGCCGGGCTTCGGTTTCGGGATCCGCTCGGTGCGCATGGTCATCCCCGGTTTCGTCAGCCGAAAAGGTTCATCTGGCCGCGACGCTCGTCCTCGACCGGCTCCACGCACTCGGGCCCGTCGAAGGACGGGCTGCCGACCTTGCGCGTGACCGGGTGCGACAGCAGCAG